>CAKRFH010000053.1:0-21086 GCA_934320555.1 uncultured Roseburia sp. | reverse complement strand
ATGCAAGCTAAGGACCGGCCGCTCCCCAATGTATTTCCGGTCACATGCCCCACCGTCCCCATTCTTCGACAGGTTGTGTTCGTATGCAGAAATCTACCTTGAGTTTATTCTTAACACCCCACTTATTGCAGGAGGGGTGTCGTATAGCTTGACTTCTTTATGTTCAAAAATTATAAAAATGCCATGTTTTTCAGGGCTGCTTTTAAGATATCTTCTACGTCCGTCTCGTCTGTGATCTCGATGCCGTTTAAGGCTTTGAGGGCTTCTGACGAGGAATAACCTAAGGCGACGAGTGCCTGGACGGCTTCGTTTTTGGCGCCGGTCGCTTTGGATGGCGACGGCTGGGCGTTATGGGACAATTTCTGCTCGAAGGCATCCTCTAAGCTTAATTTGTCTTTGAGTTCTAAGATTAAGCGCTGGGCTGTTTTCGCTCCGATGCCCGGAGCTTTGGAAATTGCTTTGGCATCGTCGCCTAAAACGGCAAAACGCAGGTCGTCTGTCGTCATGACAGAGAGGATGGCAAGCGCCCCCTTCGGGCCGATGCCGCTCACGCCGAGGAGCAGTTTGAACACCATCAGGTCATCCTTTGTCAGAAATCCGTACAGAATCATGGCATCTTCCCGCACGTGGAGATAGGTGTACACTTTCAGCTCCTCCCCATGGGAAGGAAGATACTCGAAGGTCTGTGCTGTCGTGTAGATGTGGTAGCCGATCCCGCCGGCTTCCACTACAATGTAATCTTCCCCTGTCTCCTCGAGTGTTCCTTTTATATATGAATACATTGCACTTTGTCCTTTCTGTTACTCTGCAAGCTTTCCGATATAGTAGAAGCCTCTGCACTCTTCTAATACAACGTTCTGGATCGTGCCGATCATATCCGCGGTGCCCGGGAAATGGACGGTGGAATTGTTGGTCAGCTTTCCGGTCACAAGGCTTGCATCCTGGCCGTTGACTTCCTCCACGAGTACCGGCATGGTCTGACCGGTCAGCTTTCCGGCTTTCTCGGCAGAAATGGTCTGCACTTCCCTTAAGAGGCGGTCAAAACGCTCTTTTACCACATCATCCGGAATCTGTCCTTCCATGGAAGCTGCAGGTGTTCCGGTACGCTTTGAATAAATGAAGGTAAAGGCACTGTCATAGCGTACTTTCCGCACGACATCCATCGTCTCCTCAAAGTCTTCCTCGGTCTCCCCCGGGAAGCCGACGATAATATCGGTTGTCAGTGCAATATCCGGGACCGCTGCACGGATTTTGTCCACGAGCTCTAAGTAATGCTCTTTGTCATAGTGGCGGTTCATAATTTTCAAAATACGGCTGCTTCCGGACTGCAATGGAAGATGCAGGTGATTGCAGATCTTCTTCGAGTCGCGCATTACCTCGATCAGTTCATCGGAGAGATCCTTCGGGTGGGAGGTCATGAAACGGATACGCTCCAAGCCTTCGATCTTCTCGATCTCGCGGAGAAGTTCTGCAAAGGTCATCGGGTGCTCTAAGTTCTTGCCGTAGGAATTGACATTCTGTCCCAGCAGCATAACCTCGACAACACCGTCTGCCACAAGCTGTTCAATCTCACGCACGATCTCTTTCGGCTCACGGCTTCGCTCACGCCCGCGCACATATGGCACGATACAGTAGCTGCAGAAGTTGTTGCAGCCAAACATAATATTGACACCGGACTTGAACGAATATTTACGCTCCACCGGAAGGTCCTCCACGATCTTGTCGGTATCTTTCCAGATGTCGATTGTCATAGAATCGGACTCTAAGGCTGTCACGATCAGCTCGGCAAATTTATAGATGTTATGGGTTCCGAAAACCAGGTCCACGAAGCGGTAGCTTGTCTGAATTTTCTCTACAACCGTAGGCTCCTGCATCATGCAGCCACACAGACCGATCATCATGTATGGATTCTTCTTTTTGAAGCCGTGCAGATAACCGAGGCGTCCGTATACTTTATTGTTCGCATTCTCGCGGACGGTACAGGTATTGTAAATGACAAAGTCTGCCTTCTCATCCGGTGCTTCCACATATCCAATCTTCTCTAAGATTCCGACCAGCTTCTCGGAATCCCTTGCGTTCATCTGGCACCCGAAAGTAGTCACGCAGAAGGTCAGCGGTGCTCCTTTCTGCTCTGCGAGCTCTGCCACGTACTGCTTTGCGATCTCCATAAAGTAGTACTGTCTTGCCGGTTCCTCGGTTGGGATCTGTTTTTTATCTACAATAGTAATGTTCTTTTTTTCTTTCATAAATGTTTCCTTATCCATCTGTTCTTCGTTGTATCATCCCTTGTCTGGAAAGACAAAAGAGCGCATGTCTGTTTTCCTGCGCTCTTTTTATCTTACCATTTATTTTCGGATCTGTCCATTCCCATATATCACGTACTTCGTACTTGTCAGTGCAAGAAGCCCCATCGGTCCCCTCGCATGAAGCTTCTGGGTTGAGATCCCGATCTCCGCCCCGAAACCAAACTCAAAGCCGTCCGTAAACCGAGTCGATGCGTTCACGTAGACACACGCCGCATCAATCTCATTTAAAAACCGCTCCGCATTCGAATAGTCGTTCGTAATAATCGCTTCCGAATGTCCGGTATTGTATCGGTTGATGTGTTCGATCGCCTCGTCTAAGGAAGATACGGTCTTTACGGAGAGCTTATAATCCAAATATTCTTTTGCCCAGTCTTCCTCGGTTGCAGGAAGCACCTGCTCTTCCAGCTTTCGGAGCATCTCTTCTCTTTTCTGTGGATCATATGACTTCGCCAAAGGAGGCTCCTGCTCTAACCGCTCTGCAACTGCACAGGTTCTCTCATCCCCATGCACCTCCACATCCTTCTCCTGAAGTCTCTCAAAAAGCCTCGGCAGGAAGGCATCCGCGATGTTTTCATGGATCACGAGCGATTCACAGGCATTGCACACACCGATCCGCTGCGTCTTGGCATTCATGATAATGTCGAGTGCCATGTCAAAATCAGCCGTCTCATCAACGAAAATATGGCAGTTCCCGGTTCCGGTCTCGATCACCGGGATCGTCGCCTGATTCACAACGGCACGGATCAGACCGGCGCCACCGCGTGGGATGAGCACATCCACATACTCGTTCATCTTCATAAACGCTGCCGCCGTCTCCCTCGAGGTATCCTCGATCAGGGATACTGCATCCTCCGGGAGTCCTAAGGAAGCAAGTGCCTTCCGGATTACCGATACGATTGCGATATTGGAGTGGATTGCATCGCTTCCTCCTTTTAGAATCACAACATTACCAGTCTTAAAACAAAGGGCAAATGCATCTGCTGTCACATTCGGTCTCGCCTCATAGATAATACCAACCACGCCAAGCGGTACGCGCTTCTGCCCGATCAAAAGACCATTCGGACGTTTTTTCATACCGAGAACTTCACCGACCGGATCGTCTAAGGAAGCTACCTGTCTGAGTCCTTCTGCCATCTGTGCGATCCGCTCACCGGTCAAAAGCAGGCGGTCTAACATGCCTGCCGGCATCTGGTTCTTCCTTCCGTTCTCCATATCCTTCGCATTTTCTGCGATAATTGCATCCTGCGCCTGTATGAGTGCATCTGCTGCGGCAAGCAGTGCCCGGTTTTTGGTATTGGTATCTAAGATTCCGACTCTGTTCGAAACTGCTTTTGCTCTCCGACAAATCTCTGACAATTCCATATGCATCCTCCTGCCTTTCTGTTATAATTCCTGCCTACTTCAGGATTGGGATCACAATTTCCCGTTCCGTATAGATCTCATGCATCTTCACATCATATTCCCCGACCGGAATTTCCTCCTCGATCTGGTTCTCAAAGCAAAGCCCGATCCGCCTAAGCTTCGGACACCGTGCGAAAAAACGGTCATAATAACCCTTGCCATATCCATAACGGTTCCCATGCCTGTCGAACACGGAACCCGGCACTAACACCGGCTGATTGTCCGGGACGGCCGGCCTGCAGCCCATCTTCGGTTCTGCGACGTGAAAGCTTCCCTCTGCAAGGTCTCCGTAACAATCCACATAGAAGAAGTTCATCCTGTTTTCAGATTCCACCCGCGGGAATGCAACCCGTTTGCCGTCTCTCCATGCCTGTTCGATCAGTCCCCTGCAGTCCGCTTCCTTCCCGATCGGACTGTATACAAACACTTCTGCTGCCTGTCTGTACCACTCTGATGCGAGCAGTATACGGACCATTTCCCGGCTCTTTTCCTTCACTTCTTCCGGTGTCATCGCATTCCGGATCTTTAAATGCATGTTACGATAACTTGCGCTCTTTATTTCCATATTTTTCCCCGAGGTTTTCTACGGTTCCATCCTCGTTCTGAATATCAATATTGTTCAACTGTGCCGTGAGGTTCTTCTTCACATCTGCCACAAATTCTTTGCGCAGAAGCTCCTGTTCCCTCTTTTCTGCATCGGTCAGTCCCTCCGCCTTTGATTTCTTATATAATTCGTTAATTCTGTCAATCTTTGCCTTTTCCATTATCCAATCGTCTCCAAAATAAAATCTGCCAGCTTAAAATTGCTGTTCTTATTCGCTTTAAATACCGTTCCGGTAAAGTCTTCGTCCATAATGTGATGTAAAATCCGCACATCCGCGCCGTTTGCAATCACCATATCTGAGCCGGACAACGTGGCAATCTTTGCAGCAGTCAGCTTTGTCGCCATCCCGCCGGTTCCGACATCACTGCCTGTGGAACCCTTCGCCATACCAAGCAACGTCCCGTCAATCTGATCCACCACACGGATCAGCTTCGCATCCGGGTTCTTATGTGGGTCATCGGTAAACAGCCCGTCAATATCAGAAAGCAGGATCAGAAGATCCGCACCGGTTAAGGACGCTACAATCGCGGAAAGCGTATCATTGTCACCAAACTGCATCTCATACGTGGATACCGTATCATTCTCATTGACAACCGGGATCACGCCAAGCCGGAACAGCTCCTCAAAGGTATTCTGTGCATTCTCCCTCGATACCGGATTCACCATCGTATTCTTCGTCATCAGAATCTGTGCCGCGATCTGGTTATACTCCGCAAACATCCTCTGATACGTCATCATGAGCCTTGCCTGTCCAACTGCCGCACACGCCTGCTTGGTTGAGATATCCTTCGGGCGCTCTGCAAGTCCGATTGTCTGTCTTCCAACCGCAATCGCTCCGGAGCTTACCAGACACACGTCAATCCCGCGGTTTCTCATATCACACAGTTCCCGCACCAGATGCTCCACCTTCGTTAAGTTTAAGTTCCCTGTCTCGGCATGATTTAAGGAAGAGGAACCAATCTTTACTACCACCCGCCTCTTATTCTGAAAAGAAAACTCTTTATCTCCCATTTTATTCTCCAATTCCCTTTCGTACTTTGTTCTATACTCTATCATACTTTTTCGGAAATATCAAATAGTAACGCGGTAAAGTGTCAGATTTTTCACTAAAAAAAGGAAACCTCACTGTCCTCACAGATAAGGTTCCCTCTCTTGTCCTTACGCTTCTAATTTCAATATGTAAATACAGTTCGGTTTGTCTACCCGGACAGGCCTGCCCTGCCAGCATGAGTACTTATCCTTATAATTCACTGCATAGAACGCAATATCATTCGATGCATTATTTAAGGTGAGGTAATGCTTCTCATCCGGGAAGATTGCGAGCATCTTCGGGAAATCGCTGCATACTCTTGTGTAGAACTGCTGTGTCAGCATACCGGTCTTCGCATCAATCTCATAGCAGACAACGGAATTCACACCGGAATTGCTGCAATACAGGTATTTGCCGCTCTTTGAGACCTCCATACCAGATGCGGCACAGATGTCGTCATCCTTTGGTCCCATTGTGGTAACGGTCTGAACCTTCTCAAAGATCGGGCTTCCGTTCTTCACTTCATAATTGTATACTTCAATCTGATTTAACAGCTCATATAAAATGTATGCATGTTTGCCGTCTCTTGAGAAACGGATCATACGCGGTGCGGATTCGATCGGTCCACGGACAATGTCCACCAGGCGGAGCTTGCCGAATTCGTAATCGACACGGTAAATCTTAATCTGATCCAGTCCATTGTCTACTGCACACAGGAACTGCTGGTCCGGTGTCAGCTTGACACAGTCCACATGTGGGATAAAATTGCGCTGTGCAATGCTTCTTCCCATTCCCTTATGGAAAATACCGTCCGCGATATCACCGATGCTGCCGTCCTCATTCAGGTGCATCATTGTCACACGACCATCGTGATGTCCCCCAACGAAAAGATAGCGGTTCTCATCATCCACTTCCACATAGCAGCCTCTCATGCCACCGATCCATTGTTCGTTGATCGGTTCAAGATCGCCGTCTTTTAAAATCTTAAATGCTTCCACGCCCTCATCTGCGATGGAATACAGGAACTTTCTGTTCTTCGATACTACCAGGTCGGATGGATTGTTGATCGGAACTACCTTGCGTTCCTTCATGTATCCATTCGGTACATCCACATCATAAATATGGATTCCCACACTGTTCTCATGGGTATAAGTACCCACATACGCAACATATTTTTCCTCTGTCATACTCGTAAACCTTTCCTTTCCTGCCTCATAAACGCCATAGCTTTTCCGGCAATGGACGTTCTTATTCTTTTCTGCGCAAAACATCGTAAAGCTCCAATGACTGTCCGAGATCAATGTAGAGCACCTGCTTCGGATGCGGGGCAGATTCCATCTCATTGCCCTCCTCATCCACAATACGCTTCACGGTCACGGTCAGGTTCTGTCCATCCGGCTTCATCACCTCAATCTCTTCCCCGACAGAGAACTTATTTCTCTGCTCGATCCGATACAGCCCTTCCTCATTCGTTTCCCCGACAATGCCAAGGTACGTATATTCCTTCAGGTAGGTGTTGTTGTCGTAAATCTGAGCTTCCTCTGACGGCTTGCCATAGAAGAACCCGGTCGTGAACTGCCGATAGGTACAGTTCGAAATCTGATCTAAGTACCATGGCATATGTGCCGCGTACAGTTCCGGTGACTCCATATAATCATCGATCGCCTTGCGGTAGGTTCTCGCCACTGTTGCAACATAAAGTGCTGTCTTCATTCTACCTTCTATTTTGAAACTGTCAATACCTGCATCAAAAAGATCTGGAATATGTCCGATCATGCACAGATCCTTGGAATTGAAAATATAAGTTCCACGCTCATTCTCATAGACCGGCATATATTCGTTCGGTCTAGTCTCCTCCACGATGGAATACTTCCATCTGCATGGATGGGTGCACGCTCCCTGATTGGCATCCCTTCCCGTAAAATAGTTGGAAAGAAGGCATCTTCCGGAGTAAGAGATACACATGGCTCCGTGGACGAAAGTCTCAATCTCTAAGTCATCCGGGATATGGGCACGGATCTCTTTGATCTCCGCCATAGAAAGCTCCCTTGCGGAAACAACCCTCTTCGCACCGAGTGCATGCCAGAAATTGTAAGTCGCATAGTTCGTATTATTCGCCTGTGTGCTGATATGGCGCTCGATGTCCGGACAGACCTCCTTCGCGATCTCGAAAACACCCGGGTCTGCAATAATCAGCGCATCCGGACGGATCTCTTTTAATTCCTCGAAGTAAGCCCTCACGCCCTCGAGGTCATCGTTATGTGCCAGTATGTTGGCTGTAATATATACTTTTACGTTGTGTTCGTGTGCAAATGCAATTCCCTCCCGGATCTCGTCCATGGAGAAGTTCTTCGCCTTCGCGCGGAGCCCGAATGCCTCTCCTCCGATATAGACGGCATCTGCTCCGTACATAACCGCAATCTTTAACACTTCAAGACTGCTTGCCGGGATTAATAGCTCCGGTCTTCTCATTTCAGGTTCCTGCCTTTCGTCTGTTGTTTTGGCTCTATTTTCTGACGCTCACGGTGACACCGTCACCGATCGGAAGAATGGATGTCACAAGTTCTTCCGAATGTGTCAGCGCGTATAAATATTCTCTCATTCTCTTATGGATCGTCCGGTTCCTTCTTGTCACAATAAAATGGGATTCAATAATATCCCCGTCCTGTAAGACATTATCTGAGACAAGCAGGCCTTCCGGCTTCAACAGTCTTAAAATATCCGGCATAAAGTGGATATACTGTCCTTTTGCGGCATCCATAAAGATAAAATCATAAGGCCCTGTCAGCTCTTTTAAGATCTCTGTGGCGTCGCCCTCTAACAGGGTGATCTGGTGTTCCTTGCCTGCGCGCTTAAAGTTCTCCCGCGCGATTGGGATCCGCTTCTCATAATTTTCGATCGTCGTGATCTCACATTCCACCGGATCATATTCTGCCATCAGGATCGCAGAGAATCCGACTGCCGTCCCGACCTCTAAGATTCTCGCCGGGCGCTTCATCGCAAGAAGCAGCTTTAAGAAGCCCTGCATCTCTTTTCTGATAATGGGTACATAGGTGTCTAATGCCTCTTTTTCAATTGTATCTAATATCTCGGTATTGCCTGTATCCAGTGAATTGATATAGGTTACCAGTCTCTCGTCGATTATCACCAGTCCCTACTCTCCCATCGTGTCATCTGATACATCCGGCTGTTCTGTCGTCATCTCCTCTGTCGCATCGAGAACGCCCTCTGTCTCGCTGCCGGACGTCTGCTGCTCTGTCTCAGCAGGCTTTGTTGCAAAAAGTGCCATCATCTCTTTCGCTTCCATCGAAGTATTGACTGTGTAAGTGCCCGGATACATCTTTCCGGAGTATGCTGAGATCTTCACCTGCACAAAGAAAATATTGGCATCGCGGATGACACCCTTCTGCTCTAACATCTTTGCGATATCCCGGTCAGACATGCCGCTTTTGATCTCTACGGTCACATCTCTCCCCGGCTCTTTATCTACCGGCTGCTCTGCGAACACCCGGTAACCGAAATCATAACAGTATGTTCCGATCTTCACGAATCCGACTAACACAAGCAGCAGGATCAGGATCGAAAAGCTGACCCTGACGAATCGAAATACCAGTTTGTTTACATCCATGCTCTTACCTCTTTACTCTTCAAAGCCAACTTCAAAATCCAGTCCCTTGATCAGTGTCCAGTTGATCTGCTGGACGATCTTACAAAGAGAATTCTCCGCGGACAGATACTCCTGCACCATAGGGTTCTTGCGAAACTCCCGGTACTCACGTTCCATCCGGTCTGTCTCTTCATACAGATCCACTTCTCCATTGCTGTTCTGCAGTTCATAATTCTTCTTGCGGAATTCCGTAATCTTTCTCTCTAATTCCGGAAAGCCGTGTACCTTTTCCCGGATCGCCTGGTAGCGGACGAACGCATCACTGTGCCGTACCGCTTCCATCAGATTCTCCATTGCCTCATTCAGTTCTGTCATCTCTGCTGTCGCTCTCTTTCTGTTAAACCTCCATGATAATCGGCATGATCATCGGTCTTCTCTTCGTCTCTTTCCATACGAAGTCACCCAGGGAATCTTTGATCTCTGTCTTGATCTTGCCCCAGTCTGTGATACCTTTATCCATACAATACTGCATTCTGTCGTCTAAGACATGCTTTGCCTCATCCATCAGTGTCTCGGCACCGCGCACATAGACGAAGCCTCTCGATACGATATCCGGACCTGCCAGCACCTGACCGGATCCTGCTTCGAGTGTCAGAACTACAATTATAATTCCGTCTTCTGCAAGATGCTGTCTGTCGCGGAGTACGATATTGCCGACATCACCGACACCAAGTCCGTCTACCATAATATCTCCAACATGGACTTTTCCGGTTACTGCCGCACTCTCCTCGTCGAGCTCTAACACGTCACCGGATGTGAGCAGGAAAATATTGTCCTTGCTGATTCCCAGCTCCTCTGCGATTCTCGCCTGTGCCATCATATGACGGTACTCCCCGTGTACCGGGATGGAGTACTTCGGTCTTACCAGAGAGTAAATTAACTTGATCTCCTCCTGGCAGGCATGACCGGATACGTGTACATCCTGGAAAATAACCTTGGCGCCCTTCATGGAGAGCTCATTAATAATATTCGAAACTGCCTTTTCATTTCCCGGGATCGGGTTCGAGCTCAGGACAACGGTATCGTTCGGCTTGATCGTTACCTTTCTGTGGATGCCGGCTGCCATACGGGACAATGCTGCCATGGACTCTCCCTGGCTTCCGGTCGTGATGATAACCGTCTTCTCATCCGGGTAATTCTTCAGCTGTTCAATCTCAATTAACGTGTTGTCCGGAACATTGATATAGCCAAGCTCTGTCGCTGTTCCAATGATATTCACCATACTGCGGCCTTCCACGACAACCTTACGGCCGTTCTTGTATGCCACATTGATGATCTGCTGCACACGGTCTACGTTTGACGCAAATGTTGCAATAATAATTCTGGAATTCTTATTGTCCTCAAAAATCCCCTCGATCGTACGTCCTACGGTCTTCTCTGACATCGTAAAGCCAGGTCTCTCCGCATTCGTACTGTCGCACATAAGCGCGAGGACACCCTTCTTTCCGATCTCACCGAATCTCTGTAAGTCGATTGCATCCCCGAATACCGGTGTATAGTCAACTTTAAAGTCTCCGGTATGCACGATCGTTCCCGCCGGTGAATAGATGGCTAACGCTGCAGCATCCTGGATACTGTGGTTGGTCTTGATAAATTCCACACGGAAACAGCCAAGATTGATATGCTGTCCGTATTTCACTACTTTTCTCTTGGTCTTTGTGAGCATATTGTGCTCTTTTAACTTGTGCTCGATAATTCCCATCGTAAGCTTGGTCGCATAGACCGGGACATTGACATCTCTTAATACATAAGGGATGGCTCCGATATGGTCCTCGTGTCCGTGGGTGATGAAGAAGCCCTTCACCTTGTCGAGATTGTCTTTCAGATAAGTCACATCCGGGATGACAAGGTCGATTCCGTACATGTCATCTTCCGGGAAAGCCAGTCCACAGTCAACAACGATAATGCTGTCCTCGTACTCGAATGCGGTGATGTTCATTCCGATCTGCTCTAATCCGCCCAACGGGATAATCTTTAACTTGGATTTCTTATTTCCTGCAGAAACGGCTGCCTCGCTCTTTACGGAAGTCTTTCTTCTTGTACTGTTCCGTCTCTCGGTACTTTTTGCAGCTGTCTTCTTCCCGGTGCTCTTCTCCTCTGCCATCTCAGCTTTCACTGCGTTATTCTTTTCCGTACTCTTTCTTGCAGTGTTTCTTCTTGCACCTGTATTTCTTTTTCTTGCCGGGGCGCTCTCTTTTTCCGTTTCCACTGCCCCGTCTGTCTTAATATCCTGTTCTTCTGTCATTATAGTCTCTGTTTGCTGTTCTTTTTTCTTCAAAATTCCTATTCCATTTCCGATCTTAATATTCAATATCTGCGTCCTCTATCAATTCTGCAAACACTTTTCCAAGTGCTGCCAATTCATTCTCATCCTCTACCATCTCGTAGAGAAGCTCATCTGTTCCGTTCTCTAATTCTTTCAGAATATAGGCATCGCTGTCCCCATCTTCCTCTTCCGTTACGAAAAGAAAATGGATTCCGTTCACCTGTGTCTCCTCGACCACATAAAATTCTATGGATTCCTTTGTGTCAGGATCTGTGAAATTCACCTTTTCCACCGTGTTCCCTCCTTTCTTGTCTCATTCTTATCCTGCTTGCAGCCGCCTGATCCCTGAAAAAGGGCGTGAACAGGCTGTCTGCCCGCTCTGCCGGCTCTAATTCCACTTATTATTCTTAATATAAGCTCTTAAGACTTCCTCTACCAGTTCGTCACGCTCTACTTTCATAATCAGGCTTCTCGCATTATTATGGCTGGTGATATACGTCGGGTCACCGGACATAATATATCCGACAATCTGATTCAGTGGGTTGTATCCTTTCTCGCTCAGTGACTGGTACACGATCGCAAGGATATCCTTCACCTGTAATTCCGGTGCTTTTTCCACTTTAAAATATTGTGTGTTATTGATGTTCTGCATATTCTTCACGCCCTTATCCTGCTTGTCAAAAAGCATTCTTTCGTCTTATTTTAATATAGATTGTCCTAAAATTCAACCAGAAGATACAGATCCTCTGACAGACGTCCTGTGATCTGCCCGGTCACGAACTGATTCGAGAGGTCTTTTTCCGTCTTCACGGCGACCTTCACATACTCCCTGGTATAACCGGTAAAATACTGCTCTCCTTCGTAAGTATACGCTTCCTCCATCAGAACGGTGACTGTTTTTCCCTGATAATACTCGCGGAATTCCTCCGACATCTTCTTCTCTATAGAGAGAAGGATGTTGCTGCGTTCTTTCTTCACCGGTTCCGGGATCTGATACTCCATAACAGCCGCTTTCGTTCCCTCACGCTTCGAATACTGGAAAATGTGCATCTCATAGAAATGAATCCTCTGCAGATACGCTTTTGTCATCTCGAACTCTTCCTCTGTCTCTCCCGGGAATCCCACGATGACATCTGTCGTGATCGCCGGATGTTCAAAATATTTTCTTAACATCTCACAGCCCTGTTCATACTCTCTGGTATTGTATCTGCGGTTCATGCGCTGTAAGGTAGCGTCACAGCCGCTCTGTAAGGACAGGTGGAAATGCGGGCAGATCTTTGGCATCTCTGACAGTGCCTTTGCAAAGTCCTCTGTCACGATACGCGGCTCTAAGCTGCCGAGACGGATCCGCTCGATCCCTTCCACGCCGTGCACCAGCCCGATCAGGTGTAAGAGACTGTCCCCGGTATCGATTCCGTAGGAACTCAAATGGATTCCGGTCAGCACAACCTCTTTGAATCCGTGCCCTGCAAGACGGCGCACTTCCTCTAAGACATCCTCCGCCTTTCTGCTTCTGACCCTTCCTCTTGCAAATGGAATGATACAGTATGTGCAGAACTGGTTACAGCCGTCCTGCACCTTAATAAAGGCTCTCGTGTGCTCCGCAGTGCGCTCTAAGTAGAGCTCCTCGTACTCCTGCTTCTCATGGTTGATATCTGCAACGCTCTCTCTGTCCCCGTGATCTTCCTCATAGGCCCGGATACGTTCTAAGAGCTCGTGCTTTTTGTTATTTCCGATCACGATATCCACTGTACCGTCTAACAGTGCCTCCGCCTCTTTCGTCTGCACGTAACAGCCAGCCGCGATCACGATGGCGTCTGGATTGTTCTTTTTCGCCCGGTGGAGCATCTGTCTGGATTTGCGGTCCGCCATATTCGTTACCGAGCAGGTATTCACCACGTAGACATCTGCCACTTCCTGAAACGGCACAATCTCATATCCGGCGCTCTCTAATATCTGCTGCATCGCTTCCGTCTCGTAGGCATTTACTTTACAGCCGAGATTGTGCAGCGCAGCTCTTTTCTTTTTCATATGCTTCTCCTGTCTTTCTTTTTATCCTGTATAATTCTCTTTATTTTATGTTGACTTTTCCATAAAAAACCATTACTATAAAGTTATCTTTGATAGTTAATAAGGAGGTTTTTCATCATGAAAACAGTACAGATTTCTTTAAACTCTATTGACAAGGTAAAATCTTTTGTCAATGCTATTACCCAGTTCGAATTCGATTTCGATTTAATCTCTGGAAGATATGTAATCGATGCAAAATCTATCATGGGTATTTTCAGTTTAGACTTATCCAAGCCAATCGACTTAGCTATTCACGCTGAGAACAACCTGGATGAAATCATGGAAGTATTAAAACCATACCTGGTATAATCACTACTTCTGAATTTAAGAGACCGTCATTGCGACGGTCTCTTTTTTTATTCACAGGAAAATACATCCTATGAAACAAAAACGCTCCGCGAGGATCGCACTGCAGCGGAGACGTAATATATACAAGAGCGATCCGCCACAGGCGGCAGGATCCTGCCGCCCGGTCAGGGATTAACCCTCGATATGGATCACTTCTACGGTGTCGATCGCTTCCTGCATCAGCTGGTCGATCTTCTCACTCAGCTTCTTCTCATCATTGTGGATGACATTGAGGCTCGGCTTTGTCACCGGATGCTTTGCTACAAAGATCGTACAGCAGTCCTCATATGGTAAAATAGAAGTCTCGTACGCATCAATCTTCTCAGAGATTGTCACGATCTCCTGCTTGTCAAAACCGATTAACGGGCGGTAAACCGGCATTGTGCACACTTCGTTTGTCGCTGCAAGGGACTGCATCGTCTGGCTTGCCACCTGTCCGATACTCTCTCCCGTGATAAGTCCCAAACATTTCTGTTCTTTCGCAAAATGCTCTGCCAGCTTCATCATGTAACGTCTCATAATAATCGTGAGCTCCTCATGCGGGCACTGCTCGTAAATGTAAAGCTGGATATCGGTAAAGTTCACAACGTGCAGGTTGATCGGTCCAGAATATTTTGCCACGATCTTCGCAAGATCTACAACCTTCTGCTTTGCGCGCTCGGAAGTATATGGCGGCGCATGGAAATATGTTGCATCAATCGTAACACCTCTCTTGGCGATCATATAGCCGGCAACCGGACTGTCGATTCCGCCGGATAATAACAGCATGGCTTTTCCATTTGTTCCAACCGGCATACCGCCAGGTCCCGGGATAATGGTGGAATATACATTGATCTTGGCACGGATTTCAATATTGAAGACTACCTGTGGATGATGTACATCTACCTTTGTCTCCGGGTAAGCTTCCAGGATGCGCTCGCCCATCGCTGCATTGATCTCCATAGATTCCATTGGATAGTTCTTTCTTGCACGGCGGGCCGTCACCTTGAAGGTAAAGTGCTTGTCCGGATATACTTTGTCAATATAGGAAATCACTTCCTCTGCGAGCTTGTCAAAGCCTTCATCCTCTAAGAGAATAACCGGGCAGATGCCGACGATACCGAAGACACATTTTAGTGCCTCAACTACCTCATCAAAATCATACTCAGTCAGGGTATCCACATAGATTCTTCCCTGCTCTTTTCTCACGGCAAACTCCCCGTCTACCTTCTTTAAGGCATGATTGATCTGGCTCACTAAGGCATCCTCGAACAGATAACGGTTTTTTCCCTTGATCGCGATTTCTGCGTATTTTATCAAAAATGATTTGTACATATTGGCTCCTTTTTCTACTAATTCAGTTCTCTAGTGTCTGGTGTAACGGCGCAGCTTCGGAATGACATCGCTCATGACAGAGATGGCATAATCAATCTCTTCCTCTGTCGTGTGGACAGAAAAGCTGAACCGGATCGTCGAATCTAACAGGTTTCCTTTTAACCCGATGGAAGTCAACGTGTGGCTGACAGAAGGTTTGTTTGAGGAGCAGGCGCTTCCGGCGGAAACATAGATGCCCCGGTCCTCTAAGGTGTGAAGCATGACCTCACTCCTGACGCCATCGATGCTGACGCTCACGATCTGCGGTGCAGAATCACGTCCTGTCTTTCCATTTACGGTGACACCTTCTATCCCGGATACCCCGTCTATAAAACGGGATTTCAAGGCATATAGATGATCGATCTTCTCCTCGAAGTTCTCGTAAATCTCAGCCGATGCTTCCCCTAAGGCCGCAACACCCGGAACATTCTCCGTGCCGGAGCGCATGCCCTTCTGCTGCCCGCCTCCGTAGATCAATGGTTTTACTTTGGTCTTGTCCTTCATGAACAGGAATCCAGTTCCCTTCGGTGCATGGATCTTGTGACCGCTCACGGAGAGAAGGTCGATCCCGATCTTCTTCGGGTAGATCCGGTACTTTCCATAGGCCTGGATTGCATCCACATGAAGCAGCGTATCCGGGTTCTTCGCCTTAATGATCTTCGCTGCCTCCTCGATCGGCTCTACTGCTCCAATCTCATTATTGACCATCATCAGGGAGACAAGGATCGTGTCCTCACAGACTGCATCTGCCAACTCCTCTAACGAGATAATTCCGTTATGATCCACTTTCAGATAAGTCACACGGAAACCGAGTTCTTCGAGATATGCCATCGGTGCGGATACCGATGCATGCTCAATGGAGGTTGTGATGATATGGTTTCCTGCCCTCTTATTCGCAATGGCTGCTCCGATCAGAGCTGTGTTATTCGATTCCGTACCGCCGGAGGTGAAAAGAATCTCCTTCTCCTCTACCTTTAACGTCTTTGCGATCTGGCGCTTCGCCTCTTTGATATAATTCTCTGCTTCCAAACCTTTCATGTGAAGAGAAGACGGATTACCATAGTCTTCCATCAACAGCTTCACCATAAGGTCTTTGGCTCGCTCACTGCACCGTGTGGTGGCAGAATTGTCCAAATATACTTCTTTTCTTTCCATGTTCTTCCTTCTTCGTATCTGTTCTATAATGTTTCAAGATGATAGCCTAAAATAGCAAGCGCTGCAAGCCCCGCTGTCTCGGTTCTTAAGATTCTCTTTCCAAGTGAGATCAGATTCATCTGATCCTGTACAAGTGCGATCTCCTCCGGTGCAAAACCGCCCTCCGGACCGATAAAGACAGCAATGCTCTGTCCCTTTTTTATCTGTTCGACCGCTTCCTTCGTTGCTGCCATTCCACGCTCATTCTCATATGGGACAAGCCTCACATCCATCTCTGCCGCCATGGCAGCCGCTTCCTTATATGTCACCGGCATACGGATCTCCGGGATCAGGCTGCGCTTCGACTGTTTCGCTGCACTCTCCGCAATTGCCTGCCAGCGCGTGATCTTGGACTTCGCTTTCTTCTCGTCTAACTTCATGACGCAGTTCTTCATGGCAACCGGAATCACTTCATAGACACCAAGCTCCACTGCCTTCTGGATGATGAGCTCCATCTTGTCGCTCTTCGGAAGTCCCTGGAAAAGGTAGATCTTACACGGAAGCTCCGTCCCCTCCTCATCCTGTTCCAGAATATCTGCCCGCACAAAGAGGTCCGTAAGCTCTGCCACCTCACAGAAATACGCTCTGCCATCGCGGGTGCTCACACGGATCCGCTCTCCCGGCTTCATGCGCAGGACATTTTTCATATGGTTGACATCGCTTCCCTCGATCGTCACAAAACCGTCTGATACATTTTCATTTTCAATAAAAAACTGATACATGCTTTTTCCTAATTCTTTCTTGCTGTCACGTTGACCCATTCGCCCTGGTGATTGATCTCAACCACTTCAAGACCTGCTTTCTCGATGGCTTCCTTCACTTCGTTTTCCTTGAAATCAATAATGCCGGAAGTGATGAAATAGCCGCCTTTTTTCAGTCTGGCCGGGATCACCGGTGCCATTGGGATAATGACATCGGCAAGGATGTTCGCCACTACGATATCATAACACTCAGTTCCAACTTTTTCCTGAAGTTCCTTATCATCGATCAGGTTGCCGACATAAAAAGTGCCAAGACCGGCATCTAAATGGTTCACCTGCATATTGTCGCGCGTGGATGTCATGCAGTCCGGGTCAAGGTCTGTTCCGACCACCTCAGATGCACCGAGCTTGAGCGCTACGATGGATAAGATTCCGCTTCCGCAGCCGACATCTAACACCTTCGGTGCAGGGTTCGCCGGTGTGTAATCTGCATTGCCCCTGATATACTTCAGAAGCTGGCGGATACATAACTGTGTCGTCTCATGCTTGCCTGTTCCGAAGGAAACCCCCGGATCGATCTCGATTAAGAATTTGTCCTTATCCTCTTCCTTTAACTCTTCCCAGGTCGGCTTGATCAGGATATCTTCAATATAAAAAGAGCTGAAAAACTGCTTCCAGTTATTGATCCAGTCTATGTCCTCCGTCTGGTCGGAAGTGATCTTACCAGTTCCCATATCTACGACTTTACGCATCTTTTCGATGGTTGTCTTTACCTGCTTTAACAGCTCTGCATCATTCTGCCCGTTGTCCTCCACGTAGAAGCTCACATAGCTGATTCCCTCATCCGGTGGCAGTTCCGGCAGGAAGTCGATAAACATTTCCGCCTGGTCTTCCTTTGTCAGCGGGACATTATCCTCGATCTGTACCCCTTCGATCCCGAGATCGCCAAGCGCAGAACTCAAGAAGTCCTCTGCCGCCGTGGTGGTCTCTATGGTATATTTATTCCATTTCATACGGTCTTCCTCCTATATCTTTCTCTATCTGTGTGCCAGTCTTCTCTTTTTCCGTTCCAGAGCACACGAAACCATTTGATATACTACCACAAAGCCCACACGGTTGCAAATTATTTTTGAAAGCCTTTTTCGTTCACGATCCCATCTAACAGCTCATAGAGTTCCCCGAACTCAATTGGCTTGACAATGTGCCCGTTCATCCCGGCGTTTAGCGCTGCACTGATGTCCTCCACAAACGCATTCGCTGTGATCGCATAGACCGGGATGTAAGCCGCATCCGGTCTGTCTCCTGCACGGATCCGTCTGGCAGCCTCATAGCCATCCATCTCCGGCATGCGGATATCCATCAGGATTGCACAGTATTCATATGGCTTCGACTGTAAAAACAGCTCCACTGCCTCCCGCCCGTTCTTCGCGAGGTCCACCTTCATATTCACCATGCCAAGCAATTCCACCACCACATCCGCATTAAACTCGGTATCCTCTGCAAGCAGCAGCTTCTTCCCTGCAAAATTGTAGTGTTTCCCCTCCGTCTCTTTCTTCTTCCGCTTTACCGGATGTTCGTCAAGTGCAAATGGGAGTAATACCGTAAAGGTCGTCCCTTTTCCCTTTTTCGATTCCACTGAGATAGAGCCTGACATCAGTTCCACCAGATTCTTTGTGATGCAAAGCCCGAGACCGCTTCCGCCGTGCTGCTTTGCCGTGGTGTGGCTCTCCTGCTCAAAGGGTGCAAAAAGCCGCTCCTTCATATCCTCTGAAATGCCCTCTCCGGTATCTTCCACTATAAAATGATAATAAAATCTCCCCTCCTGCTCCCGCAGTTCTTCCGCCCGGATCCAGATCTTCCCCCCGTCCGGCGTGAACTTCCAGGCGTTTGAGATAAGATTTAACAGAATCTGCTGCAGGCGGAGTCCATCCCCAACGAGATAAGAGTGCCATATTTTCGCATCTTCCACCTCAAGACAGATATTTTTCTGCCTGCACTGTGGCAGATAAATGTCGTACACTGCCCCTATAATCTCCCTTAAGTCAAACGGCTCCTGCGCCACTTTTAACTTATTCCCTTCGATTGCTGACATATCGAGAATGTCATTCACCATTTTCAGCAGCACTCTCGATGAGATCTCAATTTTCTGTAAATACTCTGCTGTCTTCTCCGGCTCCTCCACATGCAGCCTTGCGAGGTCTGTCAGTCCGATTACCGCATTCATCGGCGTCCGGATCTCATGGCTCATCCGTGCGAGAAAATCACTCTTTGCCTGATTCGCCCGGTTTGCCTGCCCGACTGCCTCCAAAAGCAGCCTGTTTTTCTCCCTCGTATCCACATATGCCCGATATCTGGCCGTCTGCCAGAATATTAACAGTATCATGCTTGCCAGAAAAAGAAGGGCTATCACAACAATCGCCACACGGAACCGGTAAACAACATCCCGCCAGGTCATCCGATACCCCAACCGGATCGTATTATTTGCCGTGTACTCGGACAGTTCCTGCCCGGAAAGCCGGTGGATGCACTTATTGATAATATGGATCAGAATTTTGTGTTCCTCGCTCTTTCCACACAGAAGCCCCACATTTTCCTGCATGATAAATGTCGGAAGCACTGTGATGTCACTGTAATGCGGATTCTGCATGAGAAGCGCCACGATATTCACATTCTGTGCCATGAAATCAACCCTTCTCTTTTTTAACAGCTCCAAACCGTCTGTTGTCGTGCTGCACTTTACAATCTCAAACTGGGGATAGTTACTTTCTATATAGCTTTCCAGAGCCGCATAGTTTTTCGGGATGGCAAGCCGGTATGTCTCCCCGCCTTCTCCAAGACAGGAGTCCGTGCCAGCCAGACAGACGAGCGCCACATCCCCGGAATAATAGACATCCGAGACCAGATATTTCTTTTTCCAGAGATCCGGATTATCCACCATCACCCCCGCCACAATGCCATCCGGGTTCTGTTCCAAATATTCCACCGGTCTCTGATCCTGCCCGAGCACCTCATAGTGGAAGTTCAGACCGCTTTTCTCTGCGATGGAATCCATAATATCGACGGTGATCCCCTCCACACCGCCATCCTCCGTTTTTCTGGAAAAAGGAGCACTGTTTGCCATGAAGGCGATCGTGATCTCTCCGCTGTTTTTAATATAATCCGCTTCCTCTTTCGTGAACGCCAGCTGATATCCTGATGCATCCCTGTATTTTTCCTGATAGAGATCCGAAAAGAAGGTCGGATTTGCCACCATAAGTTCCCCCATCGCATCCTCCGCCTGATTGAGCAGCTCCCTGTTTTCCTTCGTTGTCATGATATAGAGAGGATCTGTGCCGAATTTGCACACAATTTTATATCCCTCTTTTCCACTCATCGTCCCCTGCACCACAGCATCCACGATTCCCCACTTCAAAGCCGCAAAGCAGTCCTTCACTGACGCATACTCATAGAAATGGCAATCCACACCCTTTTTCCTGAGAACGTTTTTTGCTTCCTGCTCCTGATTGCTGTCCTTGATCACCGCGATGCGCATTCCCTCAAATGTCTCATAATCATCGTAGTAGTAGTCTGCATCCTCCCGCACATAGAGCACGCACGCCTCTGTTGCGATCTGCTGCGCCGAGAAAGCGAACTCCCGTTCTCTCTCTTTGGTCTTCTGCGCCTGACAGATAAAGTCGATCTCCCCGTCCCGCAGCATTTCCATTATCTGTGTCCAGTTCCCGCACACGTACTCGTACTCCCAGTCCGTATATTTTGCAATCTCCCGGAACACTTCCGTACCGTAGCCTGTGTAGTTTTTATCCCTGTCCTTCTCGATGAATCCGCCATAATCAATGTAGCCGATCCGCACTGTGCGCGGTCGTTCCACCTCCGCCGCCTCTGTATCCGCCGCGGACACCGCAAATGCATGGGGACCGCAGAGGGCGGCGCAGATTATTACAAACGTCGTTACTCTTTTTATTAGTCTTTTCATAGTTAATTTCTATCCTTAAATTGTTCTCTGATCTGCCGCGAAACTCTTTGCAGGCTGTGGGGGATATTATCAATTCGTCAATTTCCATATTTCCCTATTACCTTACGGCGGCGTCCTTTTTCTGGAGATCCTCCATCATCTAACGGGTCGCCGCGCGATTTCGGGGTGTGGGC
>CAKRFH010000052.1:0-21108 GCA_934320555.1 uncultured Roseburia sp. | reverse complement strand
GTATATACTACTAAGGGGATTAGATTCCACGAACCTAATCGAATTAGATTCGTGCATCTTAATGAAGGTCTCTGGATACGAAATCCGGATATCCGGATTCAAGACCATGCTCGGTAGAGTCAAGTCCTTCAATCTCTTCCTGAGCGCTGACTCTTAAACCGATTGTTTTCTTCAATACGGTAAATACAATTGTCATCGTGATGATCGTCCATCCTGCGATGCAGGCGATACCAAGTAACTGGATCAGTAAGTGATGAACACCGCCGCCATAGAATAAACCATCTTTGTAATCAAAAAATCCAACTGCGATGGTTCCCCAGATACCGTTGCATCCATGTACAGCTACAGCACCAACCGGGTCATCTACTTTTAATTTATCTTCAATAAAGTATACGGCTACACAAACTAACACACCTGCGACTGCACCAATCACGAAAGAACCAATCACATCGACATTCGCACATCCGGCTGTCACTGCTACAAGACCTGCCAGAGATCCGTTTAAGGACATGGACACATCCGGTTTTCCATTTCTGATCCATGTATAGATCATTGCGGAACAGGTTGCAACTGCCGGTGCTACGGTTGTGGTTGCAAAAATCTGGGATAACTGCATCGTATCTGTTGCTGCTGCACCATTGAATCCATACCAGCCGAACCAGAGAATGAAGACTCCAAGTGCACCAATTAAAATGTTAT
The DNA here is from genome assembly GCA_934320555.1 of uncultured Roseburia sp. Taxonomy (GTDB): domain Bacteria; phylum Bacillota; class Clostridia; order Lachnospirales; family Lachnospiraceae; genus Roseburia. The sequence goes on along the minus strand of CAKRFH010000052.1, from coordinate 20,409 downwards.
GTCCAAGAATTGGCTTTGGTTTTCCGTTTTTGTCGTATTTTCCGATACGAGGTCCAAGCATTGTCGCACCGATGAAGGCTGTGATACCACCTACCATATGGATGCATGCAGAACCTGCGAAATCTGTAAAGCCAATATCTGTCAGCCATGGTGTTGCGCCCCATACCCAGTGAGCTTCAATCGGGTATACGACAAGGCTAATTACAAAACTATAAATACAGTAGGTAATAAATTTTGTACGCTCTGCCATAGCTCCGGAAACAATCGTTGCTGCTGTCGCACAGAATACTAAGTTAAATACAAATCCGGACCAGTCTGTCTCTCCAAATCCAGTAAAAGGATTCAGACCCCAGCCAACGAATCCGCCTTCTCCACAGAGAAGATTATATCCTAATAAGTAGAACGCTACTGTACCAATACAGAAGTCCATTAAGTTTTTCATCGTAATGTTACCAACGTTTTTTGCTCTGGTGAAGCCCGCTTCTACCATTGCAAATCCACACTGCATAAAAAATACCAACGCCGCACCCATCAGGTACCAAACACTCATATCCATATCAATTCCTCCTTGTTTTGCGAAGCAAAATGCGAACCCTCTGGTGAGCAGAGGAATTTGCCTCCTTGTTTCCGGTATTTTTATAAAAAAAGAAGATAACCATCAGGCGGCACTCCGCCCTTTGTTATCCCCTTTGATAATCATAAAATACCGTATTTATTTTTTCATAATACTGACTCCTCATCCATACCGGGCTCCTCATTCCCTGTACGGACGTTTTCTGACCGCTCCTGTTACAGAGCTTCTGTACCATGCTCGCCGGTACGGATACGGACTGCATCTTCCACATCGTAGACGAAGATTTTACCATCTCCGAAATGTCCGGTATTGATCTCTTTTACAATCTTGTCGATCAGCTCCGGTGCAATCTCATCGGTTACTACCGTCTCTACCTTCACTTTCGGAAGCAGGTTGACTGCATATTCCGCACCACGGTAATTCTTGATGATACCTTTCTGGTTACCATATCCCATACTGTTTACAACATTCATACCATGGACATCACAGGCATCGAATACTTCTTTTAAGTCCTCGAGCTTTTCAGGTTTGATAATGATTTCCAATTTTTTCATAAATTCTGCCTCCTCACTCAAATATCCTATTTGTTCATAATTTGTTTAAAAATCTTTCATTATGTGAACACGGATTTTTCATTTCTCCTGCATATAATAAAAGCATCAAATGAAGTAAGACAATTTCCAAGTTTCGATTACTTTTTATATAAACTTTTTCATAATCTGCCAGGTGGCTTACCACCTGGCATCCTCCCTTTTATGGGAGCTTTTTTTATACCTCGAAGATCAGATCTCCATAGGATGGCATTGGCCACATGGATTTATCTACTAACATTTCAAGCTTATCAACCGGAGCTCTTAATTCATCCATCGCGCTCTTTACTTCATCATGATAGAAGACTGCCTGCTCTCTTCCTTCTTCCATTGTACCACCCTGGGCTGTCACTTCCTCTAACTTGGAAAGTGCTCCCTTGGTATCAGCAAGAAGGTCGGACACCTCTGTCAGGATCTCGGTCTGTACGCTTACGTCTGCTGCACATGCGCTCTTCACTGCTGTGATAGACTCTGCCAGAACAGTTGTATATTTGATGACTGCCGGAACGATCTGTTTGGTTGCAATATCGATCATTGCCTTTGCTTCGATATTGATCTCTTTTGCGTAAGTCTCGTATTCGATCTCAACACGGGAGTCTAACTCTGCCTTTGTGAAGACACCAAATTTTTCAAATAATGTCACTGCCTTGTCAGTATTCAGTGCCGGGATGGCATCTACCATGGATTTGATGTTCGGAAGACCTCTGCGCTCTGCCTCTGCTACCCACTCATCAGAATAGCCGTTTCCGTTGAAGACGATTCTCTGGTGCTCGGTCGCATATTTCTTGATCAGGTCATGGACTGCCATATCGAAGTCATCTGCTTTTTCCAGTTCATCACATGCCTCTGAAAATGCCTCTGCCACAATCGTATTTAATACAACGTTTGGCTGGGCGATGGAATCCTGGGAACCAACCATACGGAACTCGAACTTGTTTCCTGTGAAAGCAAATGGAGAGGTTCTGTTTCGGTCTGTCGCATCTTTCATGAAATCCGGTAAGGTCTTAACACCGGTCTCTAACATTTTTCCACTGATACTGTGTGTTGCCTCTCCGGTGCTGATTAACTGTGACAGCACATCCTGAAGCTGTTCGCCAAGGAATACGGAAAGGATTGCAGGTGGTGCCTCGTTTGCTCCTAATCTGTGATCATTTCCGACATCTGCTGCAGATTCCCGGAGCAGGTCTGCGTGGATATCAACTGCTTTTAAGATACAGGTTAAAACTAATAAGAACTGGATGTTCTCATGCGGTGTTTTGCCCGGATCTAATAAGTTGATGCCATCATCGGTTGTGATGGACCAGTTGTTATGTTTTCCGGAACCATTGACACCTGCGAATGGTTTTTCATGAAGCAGACACTGTAAGCCATGGCGGTAAGCAACTTTCTTCAAAGTCTCCATTACTAACTGATTGTGGTCAACTGCGATGTTTGCCTCTGCATAGATCGGTGCTAACTCATGCTGTGCAGGTGCTACTTCGTTGTGCTGTGTCTTGGCAGATACTCCAAGCTTCCAGAGCTCCTCGTTCACATCCTTCATGTAAGAAGCGATTCTCTCTCGGATGCTTCCGAAGTAGTGATCGTCCATCTCCTGTCCTTTTGGAGGCATTGCTCCGAATAAGGTACGTCCGGTGAAAATTAAATCTTTTCTCTGTAAATATTTCTCTCTGTCTACGATGAAGTATTCCTGCTCCGGTCCTACGGAAGGTGTCACTCTCTTGGAAGTTGTATTTCCGAATAATTTTAACAGTCTTAAGGACTGCTCATTGATTGCTTCCATGGAACGAAGTAATGGTGTCTTCTGATCGAGTGCCTCGCCTGTGTAAGAACAGAAAGCTGTCGGAATACAAAGTGTTGCTCCTGCTGCATCCTGTCTGACAAATGCCGGTGAAGTACAATCCCACGCTGTATAACCTCTCGCTTCAAAGGTAGCTCTCAGTCCGCCTGACGGGAAAGAAGATGCATCCGGCTCACCTTTGATCAGTTCCTTTCCGGAAAAGCTCATTAACACTTTACCGTTTGGCATCGGAGCTGTGATGAAAGAATCATGCTTCTCTGCGGTTACACCGGTAAGCGGCTGGAACCAGTGGGTGTAATGGGTAGCACCTTTTTCGATTGCCCATTCCTTCATCTCATGTGCTACCACATCAGCGGTTTCCAGATCTAACTCTTTGCCTTCATCCATAACTTCATGGAGCTTTTTGTAAATCTTTTTCGGAAGACGTTCCTGCATCACTGCATCGTTGAATACGTTCTCGCCGAAGATGTCTGCTACGTTAAAATATTCTTTCTTCTCACTCATCCTTCTACATCCTTTCTGTTCATCCAAATCCCCTGAGACTTGTTTCTTTTACAGTTCACTCGAAGATGCGTTTTAGCGAATGGCTCGAGTGAATTGATTTTCATTGACAAAACAAAAAGGGCGTTCCAATCCTCTTGGAACACCCTTGTTCGTTTTCGTTCAATGTTTTGTTGGTATTAAAATAATACACCTTCGAACTTTTTTCAAGCTCTTTTTTCCATTTTTTTCTATTTTGTAAATTTTAGATAATCATTTCCCTGGAAACAATCTCTTTTTGTTCAATTTTAACGTAACCCTAAACCTCGAACATTAAGTCGCCATAAGACGGCATCGGCCACATGGATTTGTCCACTAACATCTCCAGCCTGTCAACCGGTGTACGCAGTGCCTGCATCGCGGTCATGACCTCATCACGATAGTAGACAGCCTGTTCCCTGCCCTGCTCCATTGTGCCGCCCTTTGCGGTCACTTCCTCTAAGTGGGACAGTGCATGCTTCGTATCGGCAAGCAGATCGGATACCTCCGTTAAAATCTCTGTCTGCACACTAATATCTGCACCGCATGCTGCTTTCACGGCATTGATGGAGTCTGCCAGCGTGATCGTATACTTGATGACTGCCGGAATGATCTGCTTGGTTGCGATATCGATCATTGCCTTCGCCTCGATATTGATTTCTTTTGCGTAAGTCTCGTATTCGATCTCAACACGGGAGTCTAACTCTGCCTTTGTGAAAACGCCGAACTTCTCAAATAATGCCACTGCCTTATCGGTATTCAATGCCGGAATTGCATCCACCATGGACTTGATATTCGGAAGACCCCTGCGCTCTGCCTCCTCTACCCATTCATCAGAGTAACCGTTTCCGTTGAAGACGATTCTCTGGTGTTCGGTCGCATATTTCTTGATCAGGTCGTGGACTGCCATATCGAAGTCTTCTGCCTGCTCTAACTCGTCACATGCCTCCGCGAAAGCTTCTGCCACGATCGTATTTAACACAACATTCGGCTGCGCTACGGAATCCTGGGAACCAACCATACGGAACTCGAATTTATTTCCTGTGAAAGCAAATGGAGAGGTTCTGTTTCGGTCTGTCGCATCCTTCATAAAGTCCGGAAGGGACTTCACGCCCGTCTCTAATTTCTGACCGGAAATACTGTGTGTGGCGGAGCCTGTGCTGATCAGCTGGGAAAGCACATCCTGAAGCTGCTCTCCGAGATATACGGAAAGAATCGCAGGTGGTGCCTCATTTGCCCCTAATCTGTGGTCATTTCCGACATCTGCTGCAGATTCCCGGAGCAGATCTGCGTGTACATCCACTGCTTTTAAAATACAGGTTAATACTAATAAGAACTGGATATTCTCATGTGGTGTCTTGCCCGGCTCTAACAGATTGATCCCATCATCGGTCGTGATGGACCAGTTGTCATGCTTTCCGGAGCCATTGACTCCTGCAAATGGTTTCTCATGTAAGAGACACTGTAAGCCATGACGATATGCCACTTTCTTCAATGTCTCCATGATGAGCTGGTTGTGGTCAACTGCAATGTTGGCAACCGCATAGATCGGTGCTAACTCATGCTGTGCCGGAGCCACCTCGTTGTGCTGGGTCTTTGAAGAGACACCAAGCTTCCAAAGCTCGATATTCACATCCTTCATATAAGATGCGATACGCTCCCTGATACTTCCGAAATAGTGATCGTCCATCTCCTGTCCTTTCGGCGGCATGGCACCAAACAGGGTACGACCGGTAAAAATCAGATCTTTTCTCTGTAAATACTTCTCACGGTCTACAATAAAGTACTCCTGCTCCGGTCCTACAGATGGAGTCACTCTCTTTGAAGTTGTATTGCCAAATAAACGGATTAAGCGAAGTGCCTGCTCATTGATTGCTTCCATGGAACGGAGCAGCGGTGTCTTCTGGTCAAGTGCCTCACCTGTATAAGAACAGAAGGCAGTCGGAATACAGAGTGTTGCTCCTGCTGCATCCTGACGGACAAAGGCAGGGGAAGTGCAGTCCCAGGCTGTATAACCTCTCGCCTCAAAGGTAGCACGCAGACCTCCGGACGGGAAAGATGACGCATCCGGCTCACCCTTGATCAGCTCTTTTCCGGAAAAGCTCATCAGTACCTTGCCATTCTCCATCGGTGCGGTGATAAAGGAATCATGCTTCTCTGCGGTCACACCGGTAAGCGGCTGGAACCAGTGGGTATAATGGGTTGCCCCTTTTTCAATCGCCCACTCCTTCATCTCATGCGCTACCACGTCTGCTGTCTCAAGGTCTAACTCTTTCCCCTCCTCCATCACTTCATGGAGTCTTTTGTAGACTTTCTTCGGAAGGCGTGCCTGCATCACAGAATCGTTAAACACGTTCTCCCCGAAAATGTCCACTACATTAAAGTATTCCTTTTCGCTCATCTCTTTTTTTCCTTTCTTTCATCTAATCCCCTCAGATTCGATGTTTCGATTTTTATTCACATAACTAATATAAGAGAACAAACAAATAAATGCAACTAATAAATTAACACTTTCTTCATTTTCCTCTAAATTACGGTTCACATGAGCCATCTCCAAAAAGAGCGCTCCAATCGCTTGGAACGCTCTTCCTTTTTCTGCTATTGTCCTGGATTATTCAGCTTTTCCAACAGATCCGAATAATTCCATCTTCTCTTTTACAGTAGCTTTGATTGCTTCTGCACCAGGAGCTAATAATTTACGTGGGTCAAATCCCTTTCCTTCAAGGTCTTTGCCAGCCTCGATATATTTACGTGTAGCATCTGCGAAAGATAACTGACACTCTGTATTTACGTTGATCTTAGATACTCCAAGGTCGATTGCTTTCTTGATCATATCAGCAGGGATACCTGTACCACCGTGAAGAACTAATGGCATCATGCCTGTCTTCTCCTGAACTGCTGCTAATGTCTCGAAGCTTAATCCTGGCCAGTTTGCCGGATATTTGCCGTGGATGTTACCGATACCAGCTGCAAGCATATCTACGCCAAGGTCAGCGATTGCCTTACACTCGTTCGGATCAGCACACTCACCCATACCTACAACACCATCTTCTTCTCCACCGATAGAACCAACTTCAGCTTCAATAGATAATCCTAACTGATGAGCAACTGCTACTAATTCCTTTGTCTTCTCAACGTTCTCCTCGATTGGGTAGTGAGAACCGTCAAACATGATAGATGTGAAGCCTGCTTTGATGCATTTGTAGCATCCTTCGTAGGTTCCATGGTCTAAGTGTAATGCTACAGGAACTGTGATTCCAAGTTCTTCATCCATAGCCTTCACCATAGCAGCTACGGTCTTGAAGCCTGTCATGTACTTTCCAGCACCCTCAGATACTCCTAAGATAACAGGGGATTTTAATTCCTGTGCTGTTAATAATACAGCCTTTGTCCACTCTAAGTTGTTGATGTTGAACTGACCAACAGCATAGTGACCGGCTTTTGCCTTGTCTAACATCTCTTTTGCAGATACTAACATTGTAATTCCTCCATAATTTAAAATATTTGCCAGAATTCGGGATGCCCCTATTTCCGGCATTTCCCTAACCCGTATTATATATTACTTTGCTTTAAAAATAAAGCAAAAATTTTCATGATATTTCAGTCGAAAATATACATATTTTCGGTTTTTATACCATGAATTGTAAATTCATGGTCCTGATCTACACGCACTTCGTGCGGCAGTCACTTTATACCATGAATTGTAAATTCATGGTCCTGATCTACACGTGCTTCGCACGGCAGTCACTTTATACCATGATCTCCACTGCCTGTTTCAGGTTCCGGATGCATACCTCTGTATGAATGCCGCCAAATTCCCCATCCCTCGTCCAGGAAATTTCTTTTCCGGAAGTAAACTTTACCTCGTTCGTCTTAAAGGAATAGATCATGTCCGTGTCATCTACCAGATTGATTAACGCTGCGATGATCTCATTTAACTCAATCGGATTTCTCGGGGTCTTAATCAACGTCACTTCAAAGACGCCGTCATCTAAGAGGACATCTTTTCCCGTCATCCCTTTGAATCCACCAACAGACGTAGAATTCGTAATCATGCCATAAATGAATTCATCCTGAATAACTGTATTATTATATTCGACCTGCATCATATAGGAAGGGATGTCATGCAGGCGCTTCGCCCCTTCTAAAATATAGGCAGCATGCCCTAACACATTCTTCCACTCCTGGCTTGTCGAATAAGACACCTCTGTAAAAAGCCCGAACGCTGCTACATAGACGAAATAATCGCCGTTAAATGAACCGATATCGCAGGAAAATTGCTTTCCGCCGACTGCAGTCTTCGCTGCCTCCACCATATTCTTCGGAATTCCAAGCGATGATGCAAAGTCATTCGTGCTTCCTGCCGGTATGTATCCCAACGGAAGTCTGTCCTTTCGGTTCATCATCCCGGTAACCGCCTCATCTAAGGTTCCATCGCCACCGCTGCACACAACAAGGTCATACTCCCCTGCCTCTGCCTCAATTTTCTCTTTTGCATCTCCTGCACACTGTGTTGGATATGCATTCACTTCATAGCCTGCCTTCACCATCGTATCCACGATATCCATCAGATGATTTTTAATCTGGGCTTTTCCGGAACGTGGATTAAATACAAATAACAATCTCTTCTTCATGCTCTTATCATCACCCATCTTCTTGTTATTCTGTCTGTGGACTAATTCTGTCCCATCAGGAAGCTTCCTACTGCTTCTGCGGCTTCCTTCTCATCGGCGCCCTCAGCATCAACCGTAACCTCAGACCCATCCATCAGCGCGAGGCTCATCACACCCATGATGCTCTTGGCATTGATCCGCTTCTCCTCCAGCTCCAGATAAATATGGCTTGAGAAACGGTTTGCAGTCTGTACCAGCATGGCAACCGGTCTTGCTTCGAGTCCATCCTTCATGTGTACTTTCACTGTCTTTCTCATATCGCTTTCCTCTTTCCCTCCTCGTTTTGCGAAGCAAAATGCGAACCCGTTGGTGAGCATGCCCAGCAAGCTGTGCAGGGAATTCCCTCTCATCCAAACAGCTGTCAACTTGTCTGCATCTCTTCCGCGATCTCGCTGATCTTTCTTAACCTGTGGTTCACACCTGATTTGCCAACCGGCGGATTTAAATAAGTGCCAAGCTCCTTAAGCGGTGCCTCCGGATGCTCCAGCCGAAGAAGCGCCATCTCCCGTAAGTTATCCGGCAGGCTGTCCAAGCCTGCATGATCCCGGATGAACGTGATATCCTCTAACTGCTTGACCGCCGCATTCACTGTTTTGCTGATGTTGGCTGTCTCACAGTTCACCTGACGGTTGACCGAGTTGCGCATCTCCTTTAAGATCCTCACATTTTCGAGCTCCATCAGCGCGACATGTGCCTCCATTACATTTAAAATATCTACAATCTGAGATCCCTCTTTTAAATAGACCACATAATGTTTCTTGCGTTCTACAATCTTGGCATCCATAGAAAAGCTGTTGATCGTATCCCGAAGCTGTGCTGCCTGCTCCATCGTCCGGCACACAATCTCAAAATGATAGGCTTTGTTCGGGTCACTGATTGACCCTCCCGCTAAGAATGCTCCACGGATATAGGCTCTCTTACAGCAGCTCTGCTGCAACAGAAGACCATTCACCACATCGGTCTGTACCGGGATCTTCTTCGCCTCATCCCACATCTTCACCATCTCATAAAGTCTCTGCTTCTGCTGCTTTTCTGACACACCCTGGGCAGACTGCCTGTTCTGAAAGAGAAGCTGCTCTAAAAGCTCATATTTGCGGTTGACAACCTCACTCTCCGAATCCAGGTACATATCACATCCAGAGTCTGTCATTTCTATTTTTCCATCAAATACAAACAGGGCTGCCAGCTCCGCGATCTGACAATGTCTGCTTTTTCCCGGATGTTTCGAAAGCTCTTCCTTCACTTCACTTGAAAATGACATTCTATTTCCCTCTCAAAGCATCCTTTCCAATATCTCTGTGTTCTATCTTAAGCCCGTACTCTTTCCGCCCTGCCAGCCGTTTATATAACTCATTGGCAAGCGTTACGGAACGGTGTTTGCCTCCGGTACATCCGATAGAGATGACCAGCTGGTTTTTTCCCTCCGCGATATAATTCGGAATGAGGAAATTCACCATATCCTCCAATTTATCTAAAAACGTATGTGCCTCCTGAAACTGTAACACATAGTCCTGTATTTCCTTATCATTTCCCGTCTTTGCACGCAATCCCTCCACATAATAAGGGTTCGGCAGAAAACGGACATCGAATACAAGGTCGGAATCGGCAGGGATCCCGTACTTAAACCCAAAGGACAGAATCGTGATGAACAGATTCTTATAGTCCTGGTTCTGCACGAAGATCTTCTCGATCTCAGCCTTCAACTCCCTTGTAAGAAGCTGGCTTGTATCGATAATATAATCCGCACGTTCCTTTAAGAAGGCAAGCCGCTCCCGCTCCTTCTGTATGCCCTTGTCCACACGCTCTGAACCTGCGAGCGGATGGGTTCTTCTCGTCTCTTTGTAGCGCTTGACTAATACGCCATCCTCTGCATCTAAGAACAGGATCTCATAGGATCCTCCTTTTGCCTCAATGCGGTCTAATACATCCCGAAGCTCCTCTAATGACTGTCCACTCCGGATATCGATCCCCACTGCTACCTTCTGCAGCTCCGCATTCTGCTGCAGTTCCGTAAGCTCAGAGAACTTCTCAAGCAGTGGGATTGGCAGATTGTCCACACAGTAAAATCCGATATCTTCCATCATTTTCAATGCTGTACTTTTTCCTGCACCGGACATTCCGGTCAATATCACAAACTTCATCTCTGTCCCTCTTTCTGCTACATGTATCTGCCCTGCCGCCGGTTAAAATTCCCCGGTCATCTTCACTTCCGGTTCCAGTCGGACACCATATTGTTCATATACTTTTTCCGCGACATCCTGCATCAGCTGTCTGATGTCTGCCGCTGTCGCACCGCCTTTATTGATGACAAAACCACAGTGCTTCTCGGAAACCTGCGCACCGCCCACGGTATAGCCCCGCAGACCGGCATCCATAATGAGCTTTCCGGCGAAATAGCCTTCCGGTCTCTTAAAGGTGCTGCCTGCGCTTGGATAAGAAAGCGGCTGCTTCTCTATACGCTTCTCGTTAAGCTCCTTCATCTTTGCCCGGATCTCTTCCTCGTGCCCCGGTGTCAGGCGGATGGTTGCTTCTGTGATAAGATAGTGCTTCTCCGGAATACAGCTGTGCCGGTATCCGAGCTCTAACTCCTCCACAGTCAGTTTCTTCTCCTCGCCCTGCTCATTAAGCACTTTCACATGGACAAGGATATCCTTCATCTCGCCGCCGTAAGCGCCGGCATTCATGACAACGGCTCCGCCAATCGTTCCCGGGATTCCGGATGCGAATTCCATCCCTGCCAGACCTGCTGCCGCCGCTGTGTTTGCGATCTTTGCCAACATCGCACCTGCCTGTGCCGTGATCTCACTTCCATTTACCTCTATCGCACCTGCCGGCTCTGCCATCTCAACCACAACGCCACGGATACCACCGTCCCCAACCAGAAGGTTGCTGCCATTTCCGATCAGCGTATAAGGCTCTCCATATTCTCTGCAAAGCCCTAACACCCCGGCAAGCTGTCCCACCGTCGGGCGGACCAGCACATCTGCCGGTCCCCCCACACGGAAGGTGGTATGCCTGCTCATTGGTTCCCCTGTCAGGACTTCCCCGTCTCCCATCATCTGTTTAAGTTGTGTGAAAAACTGTTCCTTCATATAGGTTTAAGCTTCCTTTAAAAATGCAATATAGCCTCTGTATGCCTCATACAGGTCTACTTTGCTGATAATTTCCCATGGTGCATGCATATTTAATACCGGCACACCACTGTCAATAACGTTCATTCCATAGTTCGCAAGGATGTAAGCGATCGTTCCGCCGCCTCCCTGGTCTACCTTACCAAGCTCTGCGGTCTGGAAAGATACTTCATGTCTGTCCATGATCTCTCTTAACTTGCCGATGTACTCTGCATTGGCATCGTTAGAGCCGCCTTTTCCTCTTGATCCTGTATACTTATTAAATACAAGTCCTTTTCCGAAATATGCCGTGTTATGCTTTGTCATAACAGATGGGAAATTCGGGTCATATGCTGCGGATACGTCAGAAGAAAGCACTTTGGAATTGGCAAGTGCCCTTCTTAATTTCAGTTCGGAGTAGTCTCCTGTTGCATTCATCACCTCTGCAACGGTGTTCTCGAAAAATCTCGATTCCATTCCACTGGCTCCCACACTTCCGATCTCTTCCTTGTCTACCAGAAGGCATACGCTTGTTGTCTTCGGATTCTCAGATACTGCAATTGCCTCAAAAGATGGGAAAGCGCATACTCTGTCATCGTGTCCGTATCCCATGATCATGCTGCGGTCAAAGCCGTAATCCTTTGCCTCTCCTGCCGGTACAACCTCGATCTCTGCGGAAAGGAAGTCTTCCTCCTCCACACCGTACTCTTTTGTCAGGATGTTCATGATGTTGGCTTTTACTTTTTCTTTTACGTTCTCATCCTCTGTTTCCATCGGAATGCTTCCGATCAGAAGGTCTAGGTTCTCTCCTCCGATCACTTCGGATGCCTTCTTGGTCATCTGGTCTCCGGAAAGATGGATCAAAAGATCACTGACTCCGACAACCGGGTCTCCTGGCTTGTCCCCGATGTTGACTTTTACAACGGTCCCATCCTTCTTTACGATCACGCCGTGAAGTGCCATTGGAAGTGTTACCCACTGATATTTCTTGATACCGCCATAGTAATGGGTATCTAACATGGCAAAATCTGTATCCTCATATAATGGATCCTGTTTCAAATCCAGTCTTGGGGAGTCGATATGTGCACCGAGAATGTTCATTCCCTTCTCCATGCTGTCCTGACCGATTACAAACAGAGCCATTCCCTTGCCCATGTTGTTGGCGAATACTTTATCTCCTGCCTTTAAAGCTGTACCATTTGCGATCACATCTTTTAAGTCCATGAATCCTGCTTCTCTGGCTCTTGCCTCTAAAGCTGTTACACACTCACGCTCTGTCTTGCAGTTTGAAATGAATTTCCGGTACTCCTCTGCAAACAGGAATACTTCATCTCTTTTTGTTCCTTCCGGGTACTTGCCCCATGCGTTTTTGTTTTCCATTGCTTTCATCTCCAAATCTTATTTATTCTTTAATCGTCGTCCTGCTGGCCTCTTGCAATATTCTCCTGCACGCGGCGGTAAAGCTCCTGTGCTGCATTATACCCCATCTTTTTCTGTCTGTGGTTGACTGCAGCGGTCTCACAGATGACTGCGAGATTCCGTCCCGGACGGATCGGCAGGGAGTGGCATGCCACTTTGTTTCCAAGGAACTCTGCATACTCCTCCTCCAAGCCGAGGCGGTCATACTCGTTCTCTTTCTTCCAGTCTTCAAGCTTGATGACAAGGTCGATCTGCTGCTTCTCCTTGACACATTCCACACCGTAGAGAGCCTTGACATCGATGATGCCGATTCCGCGCACCTCGATGAAGTATCTTGTGATATCCGGTGAAGTTCCGATCAGGGTATGCTCATTGATCTTGCGGATTTCTACCACGTCATCGGTAACCAGACGGTGACCACGGCGCACGAGCTCTAACGCAGCCTCGCTCTTGCCGATTCCGCTCTCGCCCATGATTAAGAGTCCCTCACCATAGACATCCACGAGAACACCATGGATGGAAATACACGGTGCTAACTGTTCGCTTAAGCAGAAGATAAGCTCTGCCATAAATTCTGACGTGCTTCTCTTTGTTCCCAGTACCGGAACGTTGCTCTCCATTGCAATTCTTAAGAAATCATCATCCGGTTTTAAGTCCCTGCAAAAGATGATGCATGGAATATTATATGCAAGAAATTCACGGAATATCTTCTCTTTCTTCTCTACATCTAATCTCTGTAAATAGGTATACTCTACTGTCCCAATGATCTGGACTCTGGACTGTTCGAAGTGCTCGAAGAATCCACTTAACTGTAAGGCAGGACGGTTCACGTCACTGACTTTGATGCGATGTCCTTTCAGTTCCATATCTGGCAGGAAGTTGTATAGATCCATCAACTGTGCCACTTTGCTTACGCTTACGCCGTTGGTTCCGTTCATGTGCGCTCTCCTTTTTTGAAGTTTTTCATAATACATCGATGCGGAACTTATCTTTAGGCTGTGTTGGAGTGGGAAGTGCCGGCAGCGATATGTGAAGACACGCTCCCGCTCCGCGTCGCTCGCAGCGGTACTAAGCGTCCAGCCCCGGTCGCCATGCTCCGGCTATCCGAAACCTGTCGGCCGTGTCTGGGCGCTAAGAACCGGCGGCTCCTCAAGGTCTTCACATATCGCTGCCGGCACTTCCCACTCCCTCTCTACTTTTTCGATAAATTCCACTGGGTATCTGCTGTGTTTAATATAGCACAGAAATGGGGATTCTTCAACTTATCTGTACAGTAGAAAAGCTTCCGGGCGGATCGCTTTTTCTTTTTGAAATAGGATGTTTTATTTTGGTTCTGAGGCTGGATCCGCTTTGTGGAAAAAGGTGTAGACCGACTCGGCGGATTTTTCATTCATGCTTTCGGTGGCGGCGAGATCTTCTATGGTGGCGGACTTGATGCTGTCTAAGGACTGGTATTTTTTCATGAGGGCTTTTCTTCTGGATGGTCCGATGCCCGGGATGTCGTCTAAGACAGAGTGCACCTGCTCTTTGCTGCGCAGGGAGCGGTGGTACTCGATGGCGAAGCGGTGGGCTTCATCCTGGATGCGGGTGATGAGCTTGAACCCTTCACTGTTCCGGTCGATCGGAATCTCGATGTTCTGGTAATAAAGACCACGGGTTCTGTGGTTATCGTCCTTGACCATACCACAGACCGGGATGTTCAGATGGAGCTCCTCTAATACTTTCAGGCAGATGTTTACCTGCCCTCTTCCACCGTCCATCATGATCAGATCCGGGAAACGGGTGAAGCTTCCGTATTCGGCGGAAAGCTCTTTTTCCTCCATCTCCTCCTGCTCACGCATGCCGTGCGTGAATCTTCTGGTCAGGACCTCGTGCATGGACGCATAGTCATCCGGTCCGGTTATGGTGCGCAGTTTGAATTTGCGGTAATCGCTGCGCTTCGGCTTGCCTTTCTCGTAGACAACCATGGAACCTACGGTCTCGAAACCATTGATATTGGAAATATCATAGGCCTCCACCCTTGACAGCCCGTCGAGATCTAACCAGTCCGCGATCTCTTTCATTGCACCGATCGTCCTGCCTTCCTCACGTCTGATTTTTTCCCTGTCCTGTGAGAGAACGAGCTCGGCATTTTTCTGCGCCAGCTCCACTAACTTCTCCTTCATGCCTTTCTGCGGAATGCGGATGTAAACTTTGCTGCCACGTTTCTCGCTGAGCCACTCTGCCAACACATCCAGATCCTCAATCTCCTCCGGGAGCATGATTTCCCTTGGGATGAACGGCGTTCCGGAATAAAACTGCTTGAGGAAAGTCGATAAGATCTGTTCCTTCCGGTCTTCCGTTCCGATTTTCACATAGAAGTGGTCACGCCCGATAAGCTTGCCATCCCGGATAAAGAAGACCTGCACCACGGCATCCCTGTCATCCGCCGCGAGTGCGATAATATCCTTATCCTCACCGTCGTTATGGGTAATTTTCTGCTTCTGGGCGATCTGCTTTACGCTGTTTAACAGTTCTCTGTACTCGATTGCTTTCTCGAACTGCATCTCATCAGAAGCGGCCATCATTTTTTCCTGCAGAGACTTTAAAATCGGCGCATAGTTGCCGTTTAGGAATTCCAGCGCTCCGTCCACCCGGCTCCGGTACTCCTCTTTGCTGATATAACCCTGACACGGTGCATGGCACTGATGAATATGATAATTCAGGCAAGGTCTGTCCTTGCCGATATCGCGTGGAAGGTTCCGGTTACAGGTACGCAGCTGATAGAGCTTATTCAAAAGCTCAATCGTATCCTTCACAGCACCCGCACTCGTATACGGTCCGAAATAGCGGGATTTGTCTTTCTTCTGCTGACGTGAAAAAAGGACCCTTGGAAAATCCTCTCCAAGTGTCACTCTGATGTACGGATATGTCTTGTCGTCACGAAGCATGGTATTGTACTTTGGACGGTGTTCTTTGATCAGGTTACATTCTAACACAAGCGCTTCCAGTTCCGAATCTGTAATGATATATTCAAAGCGCGCGATCTGCTTTACCATCTGCGCTTTCTTGATGCCCTCATCATGGCTCGCCTGAAAATACTGATGCACCCTTTTTCTTAAGCTAACAGCCTTGCCGATGTAAATGATTGCGTCACGGCTGTCATGCATAATGTAAACTCCCGGCTGATCCGGGAGTTTTTTTAATTCTTCTGCTATATCAAACATTATTCACCATCATGTCCTGCTGTTCCATTGGAAGTCTCAGGGCTTTCTGCACGCTCTGCTTCCATCGCCTGCTCCATGAAGGACTTCTTGCCCTTCTCCTCTTCCGGTTCCGGGATGCCCTTGATCTCACGGAAGATCTTCATAAACTCTTTACCAGTAATGGTCTCATGCTCGTACAGATAGTCCGCAATACGGTCTAAGCACTCTCTGTTCTCAGTCAGAAGACGCATTGCCTCATCGTAACACTTGTTGATGATGGAGAGCACCTCCCCATCGATCTGTGCTGCGGTATCCTCACCGCAGATCAGTCCGGCACGGTTGTCTAAGTACTGGTTCTCCGTTGTTGCCAGGCACATCATGCCAAAGCGGTCTGACATACCGTACTGTGTTACCATCGCGCGTGCGATTGCTGTTGCGTTCTCGATATCATTGGCAGCGCCGCTTGTCGCAGAGGAAAATACAAGCATCTCTGCCGCACGTCCTGCCATATAAGTCGTGATCCTTGCGAGCAGTTCATCCTTCGTCTGTAAATACTTCTCCTCCTCCGGAGTCTGTAATGTATAACCGAGCGCACCCATCGTTCTTGGCACAATTGTAATCTTCTGTACCGGTTCTGTGTTCTTCTGTAAAGCGGTCACGATCGCATGTCCTACCTCATGGTAAGAAACGATCTTACGCTCTTTGTCGCCCATGACACGGTCTTTCTTCTCTTTTCCGCCGACAGCAACCAGCTCGAATGCCTCAAAGAGATCTGCCTGGTTGACATACTTTCTGCCCTTCTTGACTGCATTGATCGCAGCCTCATTGATCATATTGGCAAGATCAGATCCAACCAGTCCAGCAGTTGCAAGTGCAAGTGCGTCAAGGTCTACCGTCTGATCCATCATAACATCCTTGGAATGAACCTTCAGTGTCTCGAGTCTTCCCTTCAGATCCGGCTTGTCCACGATAATACGTCTGTCAAAACGTCCCGGACGGAGCAATGCCTTATCCAGTACTTCCGGTCTGTTGGTTGCCGCCAGGATTAACAGTCCCTTGGACGTATCGAATCCATCCATCTCCGCAAGCAGCTGATTCAACGTCTGTTCACGCTCGTCATTGCCGCCGCCAAAGCGGGAATCACGGCTCTTACCGATCGCATCGATCTCATCGATAAAGATAATACATGGCGCCTGCTTCTGTGCCTCCCGGAACAGATCCCTCACACGGGATGCACCGACACCGACGAACATCTCCACAAAGTCGGAACCTGCCAGTGAGAAGAACGGAACCCCTGCCTCCCCGGCAACTGCCTTCGCAAGCAATGTCTTACCGGTACCCGGAGGTCCTACCAAAAGAGCTCCCTTCGGAAGCTTCGCACCGATATCGCGGTACTTCTTTGGATTGTGCAGGAAATCTACCACTTCCTGCAAAGACTCTTTTGCCTCATCCTGTCCTGCTACATCCTTAAATGTAACACCGGTGCTCTTCTCCACATAGACTTTTGCGGTGCTCTTGCCAACGCCCATCGCGCCGCCGCCCATCCGCTTTATGAGGATGCCCATCACAACCCAGATAAGTACAAGTGGGAGAACGATACTTAAAATATTATAAATCCATGTAGATGTATTATCCGGGATCACACGGGAAATCGTAATTCCCTTCTCCTTCAGCAGTGGAAGAAGGTCCGGGTCATCCAGACGTCCGCAGTAATAGGTTCCCTGCTGCAGATACGGGTTCTTACTGTCGTCTGTCACCGGTGTGATATTAATCTGGTAAGAATCGAACTCTACCGACTCCACCTTGCCGTCTTCCACCATCTGCAGGAAATCCGAATAGCTGATCTCCGAGGTGCTCATGGAGCTGTAGCGGTTCATCACCATCGTCATAAGGAACAATGCCACGAGGGAGACCAGAATAAAAATCATTAACATCTGACCGTTGCGGTTATTCCGGTTGTCACCTCCGTTATCTCCGCCTCCATTGCCGCCATTATTGCCATTGTTATTTCCGGAACCATATCCGCCTCCGCCGTAGCCTCCGCCACCGTAGCCGTTATTATTTCCGGAACCGTTGTCGTACTCATACCTGTAAATACTGTTCATTGATCTATCCTTTCCATGACCTTACGGTCTACCTTTTCTTTCCGTAAGAAATCTTCTTTATTATATTGAAATTACCCTGCAAAAGCAATACATTGTTCGTGAACTTTTCCTGTTTAATTCTAAAGATTTTATAAAGTTGTTCTTTTTCTCGTGCAAAAAAAATTTTATTTTTTTGTAGATTTTGCAAAAACATCGTAGTATACTGTTTCAGTTATAAAATGCAGCTGAGCGAAACAGCTGATGTATAGCTACTACTAATTAACGGGATTTTAACACTATTCACACATTTTTATAAGGAGGACAACCCTATGCCTGTAAAATACGTCTTCGTCACAGGTGGTGTCGTTTCCGGACTTGGAAAAGGTATTACCGCCGCTTCCCTCGGACGACTTTTAAAAGCCCGTGGCTACAAAGTCACCATGCAGAAATTCGACCCTTACATCAACATTGACCCTGGCACCATGAACCCAATCCAGCATGGTGAAGTCTTCGTCACCGATGACGGAGCTGAAACCGACCTCGATTTAGGTCACTACGAACGTTTTATCGACGAAAGTCTCACCAAAAATTCTAACGTAACAACTGGTAAAGTATACTGGTCCGTTCTTCAAAAAGAGCGCCGTGGCGATTACGGCGGTGGTACTGTTCAGGTCATTCCACATATTACCAACGAAATCAAAAGCCGTTTCTACCGCAATTTCACCTCGGAAGAGACTCATATCGCCATCATCGAAGTTGGTGGTACCGTCGGCGATATCGAAAGCCAGCCTTTCTTAGAAGCCATCCGTCAGTTCCAGCATGAGGTCGGACATGAAAATGCCATTTTGATCCATGTTACCCTGATTCCTTACTTAAAGGCTTCCGGTGAGCTGAAGACCAAACCGACCCAGGCTTCCGTAAAGGAATTACAGGGAATGGGAATCCAGCCGGATATTATCGTCTGCCGTTCCGAACATGAACTCGACCAGAGCTTAAAAGATAAGATCGCTTTATTCTGCAACGTGCCAAGCAGCCATGTCTTACAGAACCTCGATGTAGAATATCTGTACGAGGCGCCACTCGCCATGGAAAAAGAAAATCTTGCCCGCGTTGCATGTGAAGCGTTACATTTAGATTGCCCGGAACCGGATTTAAAAGACTGGGAATCTATGGTAGACGCACTCCGCCATCCGACTAAGAACGTCAAGATCGCACTTGTCGGAAAGTATATCTCCCTTCACGATGCTTATATTTCTGTTGTGGAAGCGTTAAAACACGGCGGTATTGCACAGCATGCAACGGTTGAGATTAAATGGATTGATTCCGAAGAACTGACACCGGAAAACGTAGATGCATATCTCGGCGATGTATCTGGTATCCTTGTTCCGGGTGGATTCGGTTCCCGTGGTGTGGAAGGAAAGATTCTCGCCGCACAGTATGCAAGGGAGCACAAGGTTCCATATCTTGGTCTGTGCCTCGGTATGCAGGTTGCCATTATTGAATTTGCAAGACACATCTGTGGCTTTAACGATGCCCACAGCGTGGAATTAGACCCGAACACCACACATCCGGTCATTGCACTGATGCCGGATCAGAACGGTGTGGAGGATATCGGTGGTACGTTACGGCTTGGTTCTTACCCATGCGTACTCGACAAGACTTCCAAAGCCTATGAACTGTATGGAACGGAAAATATTGCAGAACGCCACCGTCACCGTTATGAAGTCAACAATGACTTCCGTGCCATTCTGACTGCAAAGGGCATGAAGTTATGCGGAACTTCCCCGGACGGACGTATTGTGGAAATGATTGAGCTGCCGGATCATCCATGGTTTATTGCAACACAGGCGCATCCGGAACTGAAGTCCAGACCGAACCGTCCACATCCGCTGTTCCGTGGATTTGTGGAGGCTGCGATTGATTATCAGGAAAAGTAACTACTAAAAGATAAAGGGGATTGGCTCGCCTGGGCTGATCCCCTTTTTTAGTTTACATAAGGCAAAAAGAACGACCCCTTCCGTAAAATCTCATTGTGCAGGACACTCCAATGAGCCTCCTAAAAGATGAAAATGTCAGCAAAGGCTTCCATTTTCGGAGTCTCATTTCCGTTGCACAGAGACGTTTTTACGGAAGGGGTCGTTCTTTTCGCCATACGCCAGGCTGTGGCTGGGGGATCAGCCCCGGCTATCTTTACTTTGTTTTTTGCTGGAAATTGCTTTTCTTCCTTAATTAGGTGATTGTTCCAAATATATAAATATATATTACATCTGGTGGCGGACTACAAGGTATTCATCGTTGTTCTGGTAGTATGGACATTCTTTGTAGTGCCCCTGCATCAGGCGGACGGCGTCATCTTCGTCCATGTCTACCTCGCAGTAGTAGCATTCGTCGTCTTCATCATATACATTGTATACACAGGTGTCACAGCTTGCCATTTTATCGATCTCCGTTTCTATT
>CAKRFH010000051.1:0-21188 GCA_934320555.1 uncultured Roseburia sp. | reverse complement strand
TGGCGACCGTGGCTGGAAGCTTAGTACCGCTGCGAGCGACACGTAGCGGAAGCGTGTCTTCGTTGCGTTCGGCCAGCGTGCACAATCTTCATAACCTAAATCTGAGTTGCGTAACTATAAGAAAACCCAGGAGGAAAAAGAAAAATGTCAGAAATTTTTGCATCAAAAACCCCGGAAGTAGAAGAACGCGAAGTCCTTCACGCAAACCTGTCAAGAGAGCTCGCAGGCGAGTGTATGGTACTTCTCGAGAACGACGGAGCATTACCATTTGCTGCGAAGAAAGTAGCAGTATACGGAAACGGTGTCCGCGGAACCATCAAAGGCGGAACAGGATCCGGAGACGTCAACACCAGAAGCAATGTCAATATCGAACAGGGCTTCGTCAACGCAGGCATTGAGGTCGCAAGTACCGCATGGCTGGACAGACAGGAGCAGAGAGTGAAAGATGCGAAAGCAGCGTATTTACAGTGGGCAAAAGAGGAAGCAGCAAAAAAAGGTGTACCGGAATTCTCTGTTATGTTCGATACCCCGTATAAGGATCCTGCATGTGAGCTTATCACAGCAGAGGACGTGAAGGGATCTGAGACAGACACCGCAGTTTACGTGATCGCAAGAAATTCCGGCGAAGGTGCAGACCGTTTTGACGAAGCCGGAGATTATCAGTTATATCCGGAAGAATTAGAGAATATCAAAACGATTGCAGCCGGTTATAAGAATACAATTGTAGTGTTAAATATCGGTGGGGTCATGAACCTTTCCGAGATTAAGGCAGTGGAAGGTGTGAATGCCATCCTTCTCATGACCCAGCTTGGAAACCTCGGCGGAGATGCCCTCCTCGATGTTCTGACCGGAAAAGTGAACCCATCCGGAAAGACAACCGACACCTGGGCAAAGAACTACATGGATTATCCTTCTTCCGCAAAGTTCAGCCACAATGAGAGCGTTCACGATGAGATGTATGAAGATGGTATCTATATGGGCTACCGTTACTTCGACAGCTTTGATGTGGAGACAGAGTACTGCTTCGGATTCGGACGTTCCTACACAGAGTTTGAGATAAAAGCAGGGGAGATTTCCGTAAATGGAAATGAAGTACAGGTTCCGGTGGAAGTGAAGAACATCGGAAGCAAATATGCAGGAAAAGAAGTTGTACAGGTATACTACAGTGCGATCGGCGGCGAGATCGACAAACCATACCAGGAGCTTGCAGCTTACAAAAAGACAAAGCTTCTGGCACCGGGCGAGAGCGAACAGCTTGTATTAACCTACCCGGTATCCCAGATGGCTTCTTACTCTGAAAAAGAGGCAGCGTGGGTATTAGAGCAGGGCGAGTATGTGATCCGTGTCGGCAACAGCTCAGCATCTACCGTAGCAGCAGGCGTTGCAGAGGTAAAAGAATCCGTAAAGACCGTGATCGCAAAGAACCTGTTTGCACTTGATGTGGAATTAGAAGAGATCAGACCGGATGCAGGGAAGCTTGCTGCAAAGAAGCAGGCATCTGCCGGCGCTGATGTGAAGAGAGTTGTTGTGGATACCGCAGCCATCCCGACACAGACTGTTGTTTATCAGGGAGAGCGTGAGGAGTATCACACCGATAAGACAGAGAAGATCACGATGCAGGATATCCTTTCCGGAAAAGCAACGGTTGAGGAGCTTGTAGCACAGCTTACCGTGGATGAGATGGCACAGTTCTGTGTTGGAACACTCCGTGCAGATGGTGGAACCATTGTAGGAAATGCTTCCTATACCGTACCGGGTGCAGCCGGAGATACTTCTTCCGTATGCAGAGAGTCCCGTGGTATTAAAAATATGATCTTAGCAGATGGACCTGCAGGTCTTCGTTTACAACCACATTTCAAGACTACAAAAGATGGAACACTTCTTCCGGGTGGTGAGGTAATCGGAGATGCCTACACCCCATTTGATCCGAACTTAAAGGAAGATGAAGTGGATGATTACTATCAGTACTGCACCGCAATCCCGATCGGCTGGGCACTGGCACAGTCCTGGAATACAGAGCTTGTAGAAAAGGCCGGCGATATGGTGGGAGCTGAGATGGAACAGTTCCATGTAGACCTGTGGCTGGCTCCGGCGATGAACATCCACAGAAATCCACTCTGCGGACGTAACTTCGAGTACTATTCCGAGGATCCGCTTGTATCCGGAAAAGTTGCCGCTGCCATGACGAACGGTGTCCAGAAGCATGCGGGCAAGGGAACCACGATCAAGCATTTCGCGGTCAACAACCAGGAAGACAACCGTTACTTTGTCAATGCACATGTGAGCGAGCGTGCACTCCGTGAGATCTACCTGAAAGGCTTCGAGATTACCGTGCGCGAGTCACAGCCACTGTCCATTATGACTTCCTACAACCTGTTGAACGGCATCCACACCGCCAATAGCCACGACCTCATCCAGGGTATGGCAAGAGACGAGTGGGGCTTCGAAGGAACGATTATGACAGACTGGTTCACCTCCCAGGATATGCCGATGCTGACCGGTAAGTTCAAACCGATCTACCCGATTTCCGCTTCCACAGGCTGCATCTACGCCGGAAACGACATGCAGATGCCGGGCTGCCAGAAGAACGTGGACGATATCGTAAAAGCGGTTGAGACAGGTGAGGAGATCGACGGCTACAAGATTACAAAGGCAGATTTACAGTACAATGCTGCAAATGTGATCCGTGTGGTTGCAAAGACGATGTAATACAATTTTTATGAAATATTAGAAAAAGCCGGGCTTTGCAAAGCCCGGCTTTTGGTATGCGATGCTTTTTTCAACAGACAGGAAATAAGGCGCAATAATTGATATTCTGTCAGCATGATGTTAGAATAAAAGACATCAGAAGCAGGAGGAAGCAGAGCATGAAAAAGAAATGGACAGGATACCTTTTGGCGGGTTTGATGATGGCTTCCCTGGCAGCCTGTGGAAACGGACAGACGCAGGATACAGCGGAAAATAATACAACATTGGAAGATCAGACGAAAGAGAGTCCGGCAGACGGGGATTTGGATCAGACAGATACGATACAGGGAACGGTTACAGATACAACAGAGAATACTACAGAAGGGACAGAGAGTGTTACTTACACAGACTTTGCATTTCTGTCGCATAACGATTTCTCTTTCAGCAGCGGGGCAGGTGGCTGGTCTACTGATTTTGAGATCGAACAGGATGGATCTTTTTCAGGAAGCTACCATGACTCCGAATTCGGATCGACAGGAGATGGCTATCCAGGTGGAACCATGTATCTGTGCAGTTTTTCCGGAAAGTTTACAAATCTGAGAAAGATCAATGAGTACACATACGAGATGGATATGGAAGACCTTACCTATGAGAATACGCCGGGTGAGGAGGAGATCGCGGATAATATGAAGTATATCTACGATGAAGCCTACGGTCTGGCAGGCTGTGACACGTTTAAGATCTATCTGCCGGGTACACCGGTGAGCGACCTGACCGATGAGGAATATCAGTGGGTAAGATGGGCGAACGAAGGCGACGGGGAAGGTGCCGAAACGCTTGCCATACAGGTGATCGTCAACGAAAAGGAAGAGTTTGCGATGTACTCATATATGGCATACCCGCAGGACGAAAGCTTATATGAGAGGGCAGGGGACTATCTGGACACCTACGGACAGACATATGAGACTTTGAAAAAGGAACTGGAAGAGAACTCCATGTCGCAGGGCGAGATGAACGAGAAGGCGCACGATATCTATCAGAATAATGATGAGTGCCTGAACTATATCTGGGATCTGATCAGACAGAAGACAGATGGAACAAAGTTCCAGGAGATTCTGACCGAACAGCGGCAGTGGATTGCCGACAAGGAGGAAGCTGGACAGAAAATCGGCGAGGAATACGATGGAAGCATGTCTTCCATGCAGAGCGACTTGAAGATGGCAGAGATGACGATGGAGCGCTGTAAGGAACTGGCAGAGTACCTGAAGGACGAATAGGGCTGATGGCTATGCTGGCAGTGGATCTGTTAAAAATTAGGCAAAGAAGAGCCAGAGATATTATCAGAAACATGATTGACAAGAACCGGTTAAAAAAGGAAGGAATATCGAGAGGTAGTTGATACACGTAATTTATGGTTTCCAGAAAAGAGATATTAAAGCGTCTGTGGGCGCAGATTAATGTAAACGGACATATTATAGGAACCGTAGCAGGTTCCGGGATGACAGCAAAATATGAAGTTATGGGAGGCGCAGACTTCCTTCTTGCCCTGAGTGCAGGACGTTTTCGTATTATGGGAAGAAGCTCGTTCACCAGCTATCTGTGCTATGGAGAGAGCAATGAGATTGTCATGAATATGGGATGTAATGAGCTGCTTCCTATCATTCAGGATACGCCGGTATTATTTGGACTTTTTGCCAATGATCCGATGATCCACCTATATGATTACATACAGGAGATCCGTGACAGTGGCTTCTCCGGAGTTGTGAATTATCCAACGATGGGATTGATTGACGGACAGTTTGGTGAGGCACTGCAGGAAGAGGGAAATACTTACGAGCGTGAGGTAGAAGCCATCCGGCTGGCACATTATTTTGACCTGTTCACGGTGGCATTCGTTGTGAGTGGTGAGCAGGCGAGACAGATGACAGAAGCCGGAGCGGACATCATCTGTGCACATCTTGGGTTGACGAAAGGCGGATTTTTAGGGGCAAAAAAATATATTTCCATCAATGATGCAAGGAAAATATCCGATGAAATCTTTGATGCCTGTGACAGTGTGCGGGATGATGTGATTAAGATGATCTACGCAGGACCGGCGAATACACCGCTCGATATGCAATATATGTATCAGAATACAAAGTGTCAGGGATATATAGGTGGTTCGACGTTTGACAGGATTCCGACCGAGCGGGCAATTTTGAATACAACAAGGGCTTTTAAAAGTTATGGGGATTTTGATGCCAACAATCCGATGATGCGGATGCTGGACGGAAACTGGAATTCCGGCGAATACGTGGAGTTTGTGAAGAAATATGTGGAAGAGCATTATATGAATGAGATCCAGTTGAGGGATCTTGCAGCGGTTGCTCATGTTTCAGGCTCCTATCTGAGTGTAAAGTTCAAAAAAGAGGTAGGGTGCAGTTTTACAGAGTATCTGGTACGGTTCCGCATCAATAAAGCAAAGGAGCTGTTTGAGCACAGATTTACATCCTGCAAAGAGGTTGCATCTATGGTCGGGTATGCAGACTATACCCAGTTTTCAAAGATTTTTAAAAAGTACACGGGAAAATCTCCAACAGAATATGTGAGGGAATATAAAGGGCAGATTGACAAGTGAATGAGAGTGGTAAGCAGAGGTGAAAACCTCTGCTTATTTTCATATGGGGGTAAAAATACTACAGATATAAAAAAGAAAAGAAATGCAGGAAATCTTGTTACAAAAATAACAATATAATATAACAACATGTTTATCTAATATAATAGCCTCTTAAAAAGAATATAACAACAAGAAATACAAATATAAGAACATTTGAAGAAAAAAAAGAAAGCGTATAATTAGAAACATCAGGAGGACATACAAAGGAGAAGGAAGGGGAGGCGATGCAATGTGAATACTGTAGCACTTGCAGGAACGTTTGACACGAAGGGAAAAGAATTTCTCTATGTGAAAAAACTGTTAGAAGCATTGGGGATGCGGACGTTGACGATTCATACGGGGGTATTTGAATCAGAGTTCGAACCTGACGTGACAAATGAAAGTGTTGCAAAGGCAGCAGGATACGATTTAAGAACGATTGTCGAGAAAAGGGACCGGTCACTTGCAACAAAAGTGCTGGCAGACGGGATGGAAAAGCTGATTCCGGAATTGTACAGGGAAGGCAAATTCGATGGAATCCTGTCATTTGGAGGATCCGGAGGAACCGCACTGGTAACGGCAGCAATGAGAGCGTTACCGCTTGGGGTACCGAAGATTATGGTATCGACGATGGCTTCTGGAAATGTATCCGCTTATGTAGGAACCAGTGACATTATTATGATGCCGTCTATCGTGGATATCGCAGGAATCAATAAGATATCAGAGATGGTATTTGCCAATGCAGCAATGGCGATGTATGGCATGCTTCATGGGAAGGAGATGCTGCCGGAAGAAGATGAAGAGGAAAAACCGCTTGTTGCAGCGACCATGTTTGGCGTGACAACACCGTGTGTGACACGGGCAAAAGATAAGCTGGAAAAGAACGGTTATGAGGTTGTAGTGTTTCATGCAACTGGAACCGGTGGTAAGACAATGGAGCAGCTGATCAGAAATGGGTTTTTCAAAGGTGTTTTAGACCTTACTACAACAGAGTGGTGCGATGAGATTGTCGGTGGAATCCTGGCAGCGGGAGAACACCGGTCAGAGGCGGCAGCCGATTGTGGAATCCCACAGGTAGTGTCAACCGGCGCGATGGATATGGTGAATTTCGGACAGCCGGATACGATTCCGGAGAAGTTTCGGGGAAGAAACTTTTACAGACACAATCCGGATGTGACACTTATGAGAACGAATGCCGATGAGAACAAAGAGCTTGGAAACAGACTGGCAGAAAAGCTGAACCGGGCATCCGGAAAAACTGTGCTCTGTATCCCGTTAAAAGGTGTATCAGAAATTGATGCGGAAGGAAAAGCTTTTTACGGACCATGCGAAGATAAAATTTTATTTGAAACACTCGAACAGAAGGTGGACAGAAGTGTCGTTGAAATAGAGAAGCTGAATTGCAACATCAACGACCCGCAGTTTGCAGATTATGCAGCAGACCGTCTGATGGAAATGATGCAGACAAGTTGATACTGACAATAAGAGAAAAACTTATTGTACAAATAAAAAGAATCATTAGGAGGAAAATAAGATGAACAGAATGACAAGAAGTGAGATTTTGGAGAAATTCCGTAGCGAGATCGATGGCGGAAAGATTTTAGTTGGTGTTGGAGCAGGAACCGGTATCACCGCAAAGTGCAGTGAAAAAGGCGGCGCAGACATGCTGATTATTTACAATTCCGGAA
The DNA here is from genome assembly GCA_934320555.1 of uncultured Roseburia sp. GTDB lineage: Bacteria > Bacillota > Clostridia > Lachnospirales > Lachnospiraceae > Roseburia. The sequence continues at coordinate 14,177 of CAKRFH010000051.1, read as the reverse complement.
GATTCAGAATGGCAGGAAGAGGCTCTTTGTCAGGACTTCTCGCATATGGCGATGCAAATAAGATCGTACAGGAGATGGGACAGGAAGTACTTCCGGTTGTAAAGAATACACCGGTATTAGCAGGTGTATGTGGTACAGATCCATTCCGTATCATGGATATCTTCTTAAAACAGTTAAAGGATCAGGGATTCAATGGCGTTCAGAACTTCCCAACAGTCGGACTGATTGACGGAACCTTCAGAGCCAACCTGGAAGAGACAGGAATGGGATATGGATTAGAGGTTGAGATGATCCGCCAGGCACATGAATTAGACATGCTTACCTGTCCATATGTATTTGACCCGGAGCAGGCAAAGGCAATGGCAGAAGCTGGTGCTGATATTTTAGTAGCCCATATGGGACTGACGACAAAGGGAAGTATCGGTGCAGAGACAGCATTAACATTAGATACATGCTGTGACAAGATCCGTGCGATTATCGAAGCCGGAAGATCTGTAAGACCAGACATCTTAGTCATCTGCCATGGCGGTCCGATTGCGGAACCGGAGGATGCAGCTTATGTGATCCACAATGTACCTGAAATCGATGGATTCTTTGGAGCATCTTCTATTGAGCGTCTTGCATCTGAAAAGGGAATGACAGCCCAGACAGAAGCATTTAAAGGCATTCAGAAATAAAAAAAATGTACGCCTGCATTCCCGGAAAGTGGAATGCAGGGACAGTACCGATCATGGATAGACAACGAGGAGGAAGTTTATGGAGGCACAGAAAGCAGTAGAAAAAAAGAATGACAAAATCCAGTTGATTATAAAATGGGTGATTGCAATCGGAGTCCCTGCTTTGTTGTATTTTTTGATTCCGGATACGGATGGAATCTCCCTGGAAATGCGCAAGTTCTTTGTTTGCACAGCATGGGCGATTTTGACATGGGCAATGAATCTGCTCCCGGTATATATATCAGGATTATTGTTGACCGTGGGAGCTATTTTGTGGGGAGTTGCCCCTGCAAATGTTGTTTTGGGACCATGGACAGGATCTATTGTATGGTTATCGTTAGGCGGTCTTACACTGTCTGTTATTTTTGAAAAAAGTGGTCTGATGGAACGTATCGCATATTTTTTCATAGTAAAATCAGGAGGATCCTATAAAGGAATTGTAACAGGTCTGGTACTCTCAGGAGCAATTGTAGGACTTCTTGTTCCGAATATGACAGGCCGTGTGGCATTATACTGTGCACTTTGCTATGGAATTTATAATGCACTGAAAATACCGAAAAACAGCAGCGCGGGAGCAGGTATTATGTTTGCCGGATTTGTTGCGGCAATTGCGCCATCATGGATGTATTTATCTGCAAGTGAGAATTTACAGCTTGTAAATTCTTATTTAAAAGATGTAGGAGAGTCTGTTACATGGATGAAATATTTTGTCAGCAACTTCCCTGTAATGTTGATCTGGCTGATTGTTCTTCTTGTCATGGTACGTGTCCTTTTTAAGCAGGATGCGCCAATTGATGGAAAAGAATATTTTGAGAAGAAACAGAAAGAACTCGGACCGATGACCGCAAAAGAGATTAAGTTCTTAATTATTCTCCTTGCATTAGTTATTGCCATTGTTTTTGTAAACGTAGATGCTGGCTGGTTATTTACATTAGCTGTGATTGTCTGCTTTATTCCTGGAATTGATGTTGCAGATGTAAAGGATTTACAGAAAGTAAACTTTCCGATGGTATTCTTTGTTGCAGCAACGATGTCGATCGGAAGTATGTCAAATGCAGTTGGTGTGGCAGGTCTTGTAAGTGAATTATTAATGCCGGTGCTTCAGAATGTAGGAAACTTTGGTCTGGTTGTTTTCTCATGGCTGACCGGTGTGTTAGTAGATATGTTAATGACGCCTCTGGCAGGAATGGCATCATTTTCACCATTATTCATTGAAATTGCACAGAAACTCGGATTAAGCGCCACAGGTGTTACATTCAGCTTTGTATGGGGCGTTGAACAGTTATTCTTCCCATATGAGTGGGCATTATTCCTGATTCTGTTCAGTTATGACGTATTTGATACGAAAAAGGCAATCAAATTCTGTACAGTGCGTACAATTTTAAGCCTTATCTTTTTAGTTGTAATGATTTATCCTTATTGGATGTTAACAGGATTCCTGAAATAAAAAGTATTCATACAGGCAAAGGAGAAGAGTATGGTTCGTCATGAAATAAAAAAGAGTCTGATTACCCGTCAGGCAGAAAATGAAAAATTATTTTTAACTCAGTTCCGGGAGGGAAATTACACAGCAAAGAATCCGCTGGTAGTGTTAAATCCATATGAGATTTCACCATTGACAGCAATGATTCTCTTTAAGACATCTGTAAAACAGGAAGTGACAGTTGTTGTAAAAGGCAAAACACCGGAAGGGGATGTAAGACATACGTTCCCGCGGGCAACAGAGCACATCTTACCAATTTATGGACTGTATGCAGATTATGAAAATACGGTAGAACTTATCTTATCAGGTGGAGAACGCGAAACTGTCAAAATTCAGACGGCACCGCTCCGTGACAGTGTGCCGGCACCGACATATTGCCAGAAGAATGCAGAGCATATGGGCGATAACTGGATATTTCTTACTGAGACCTCCAAGGCGGATGCACTTGCCTGTGATTCACAGGGAGAAGTGCGGTGGTATCTGACCATCAATGTCTGCTTTGATATGAAACGTCTCGCCAATGGACATCTGTTAGTCGGAACAGACCGTCTCATTAAGCTTCCATATTATGTAAGCGGTGTTTATGAAATGGGTGTTCATGGAAAAATTTATCGGGAATACAGACTCCCGGGTGGTTATCACCACGATACGTTTGAGTTGAAAAATGGCAATATTTTAATGCTCACCCAGATCCCGGGAAGAGATACGGTGGAAGATACATTGGTTCTGGTAGACCGGGAAACAGGAGATATTTTAAAGACATGGGATTATAAGAAAATTTTACCGTATGACTGTGCCAGCACTTATTCCGGATCCGCTTCCGCACATGACTGGTTCCACAATAACGCCGTATGGTATGATGAAAAAACAGATTCCATCACATTATCAGGACGTCATCAGGATGCCGTTATTAACATTGATTTTGAGACCGGAGAGCTGAACTGGATTATCGGAGATCCAGAAGGATGGCCACAGGAATATGTAGACAAATATTTCTTCAAACCGGAAGGGGAACCATTTGAGTGGTCTTATGAGCAGCATGGAGTTGTCGTATGCCCGGATGGAAGTATTATGATGTTTGACAATGGACATTACCGTTCTAAAGTGAAAGAACATTATATGAAAGCGAAGGACAGCTATTCAAGAGGTGTCAGATATCAGATCGACACGGAAAAGAGGACAATCCGTCAGCTGTGGCAATATGGAAAAGAGAGAGGTGCTGATTTCTTTTCACCATATATTTGTAATGTGGAATACTATGATGAGGGACGTTATATGGTTCACTCTGGAGGTATTGCCTACAAGAATAACGAGCCGTTAGAAGGTCTTGGAAGTATGGATGGAACAGGTCCGGATTGCAGGCTGAATACAATTACCTGTGAGATTGTGGATGATAAAGTAGTTTATGAGCTTCATGTACCTTCCAATGTATTCCGGGCAGAGAAGCTTCCACCTTATTATGCAGGTGAAGTGATGGAAGAGGGACCGGGAAAAATGGTTGGTTCCATGTGCCAGACAGAAGAATTCGAGACAGAAATTCCGGCTGAAAATGCTAATGCAGAACTTCCGGATCACTATGAGGCACTTATAGAAGAAGAGGAAGATCGTATCCGCTTCAACGCAACCTTTGAAAAAGGCGAAGTGGCAATGCTCATTCTGGAAGAAGAATCCGGTATACGTCACAGATATTACATTAACACATCTGCAGCAAAGAGCTACGAGGCAATGTGCGTTGGTACATTTATTAAAAATGATCCGAGAAATGTGGATGTCTATGTCAATAAAGCTGGATTAAGTGGAAAACTGAAGGTAAAAGTAATTCTTGAGGATAAGATTTACGATACCGGTGTTGTGGTCGCAATGGATTAAGACATATATTTGTAAAGCGGGATAAGGAATGACAATTCCTTTCCCGCTTTTCCCCTTTTTTGCCCCCTTACCGGGAAGCGATCAGCTTACAGATCGGATTTCCTTTCGAGGAGAACTTCTCCTCGTACTCCGTCATCACATTCCCTTCGTTCAGAACCGGATCATGGTGCAGATCTCTTGTGGAGGCATCGAGCTTCCAGCCGGCTTCCGGGACTTCTTCTAAGGAGAAGGTGAACAGATCCTGGTTGTCGGTCTTGAATTCCAGATGTCCGTCTTTTTTTAAAACCTGGTCGTAGCGGGCGAAGAACTGTCTGGAAGTCAGACGGCGCTTGGCATGGCGGTCCTTCGGCCATGGATCTGAGAAGTTTAAGTAGATGCGGTCTACTTCGTCTGTGGCGAACACTTCTGCGATATCAGCGGCATCCATGCAGATAAAACGGATATTCGGAAGTGGATTTACTTCCATCTTCTGTAAAGCACGTAAAAGGACGCTGGAGTAGCGCTCAATGCCGATGTAGTTGATCTCCGGGTGGAGGGCTGCCATATCCATAATGAAGCGCCCCTTTCCCATGCCGATCTCAATGTGGAGCGGCTGTGCGGAAGGGAAGCATTCCTGCCAGTGCCCTTTTTGTTCCTCCGGATTTTTGATACAGTATGCACTGCTTAAAATGGCGTCTTCTGCGCCTGGAATATTTCTTAATCTCATATAATAGAAAACCTTTCTTTTGAAGTATAGGACTTTTATGACCATGAAAAGTTGTTGCCGTTTATGGTCATAAATGCGCGGTTTACATAATACCTGATGAACCGGGATAAATTTACAATTTCTATCTTACAATAAAGCTGCCAAATAAAAAAGCAGAAATTTCAAAATCTTAATTCTTTTAAAATCCCGGGAAATAGGTTGCATGTATTATTTTTTGCGCTTATACTGTTACTGTTGTGACTGGAAAATGATAGAAAACAGTGAAAACGGATACCGGAAGCTTTTGAAAGTTGGACGAAGGACAGACGAAAACCGGTAGACAGATTTTTGAAATAAAAATGTATGATGCATCTGATTATGCAAAAACTAACGTAGAATTGGACAGAATATGTCAGCGGAAGAAAAGCAGATTATTACCAGAAAAGTCAGACATAGAGAGAAAAAGAGATTGTATCGGAAATGGAGAAATAACAGATATGTTTCAGAATAAATGGAAAAAAGCGGTATGCATGATCCTTACCGCCATAGCAGTCTTACAGCTGTCATCCGTGTCAGCAAAGGCAGAAGATTACTGGCCGCAGGCACCGGAGACCGTATCCCCGAGTATTATGCTGATGGAGGCATCCACCGGGACGGTGCTTTACGAGAAGAACAGCGATGAAGCGCATTATCCGGCGAGTATCACGAAGATTATGACGACGCTGTTAGCACTGGAAAACGGAAACTTAAGTGACATCGTGACATTTTCGGACGATGCGATCAATAATACAGAAGGATCCGGTATCGCCAGAGACTATGGCGAGGAGATGACGTTAGAGCAGTGCCTTTATGGGGTCATGTTAGAGTCAGCCAACGAATGTGCCTATGCGGTCGCAGAACATGTGGGCGGAACGGTGGAGCATTTCGTGGACATGATGAATGCGAAGGCAAAAGAACTTGGGTGTACGAACACGCATTTTAATAATCCGCACGGATTACAGGATGAGAATCATTACACGACGGCACACGATATGGCACTGATCGCGCAGGCGGCTTATCAGAATGAGACGTTCCGCATTATCACCGGGACAAAGATCTACACGATCCCGCCGACGAACAAGCATCCGAATGAAGAGACAACGCTGCGCAACCATCACGATATGCTGTGCACTTACCACAATGCAAACCGGAAATATCTGTATCCGTATTGTGTGGGAGGAAAAACAGGTTACACGAACGCGGCAAACAGTACGCTTGTTACCTATGCGGAGAAGGACGGGATGACGTTAATCTGCGTCGTGATGAACACACAGTCCCCGAACCAGTTTGCAGATACGGTGAATCTGTTTAATTATGCATTTGACAATTTCCAGATGTTAAAGATTGCGGATAATGATAAGATGGACGCCGGGCAGAGCACCGTAGATAATGGAGGACTGGAGAAAATCGCACCGTTTGTGGAGCTGGATAAGAACGCCCAGATCGTGCTGCCAAAGACCGTAGATTTTTCGGCTGCGGTTTCAACCGTGGAGGAAGATAACAGTGATCCGGGTATTGTGGGAACCATCACTTACAGTTACGCGGGAAGAACAGTCGGAAAAGCAGAGATTAAGACAACCGGGGCGGTCGTACAGGGCTATGCCTTTGACAACCAGTCCACAGAGGAATTAGAACAGCAGGAAGAGTCGGAAATTCAGGTGAGACCGCTCACCATTATCCTGCTTGTGGCAGCAGTCATCCTTCTTGTGATCCTGCTGATTCTTCTGAAGCGCCTGTATGATAATTACTACATTATCAGACACAACCGGGAAGTACGCAGAAGGGGAAGAGAACAGAAGCAGTCTGCAAGGGCACGCAGAAAGAGCCGCAGCAGATTCGGAAAGCGCAGATGGAGATAAGGGAAAAGGCACAGCCTTCGGAGAAAACCGTTGGCAGTGCCTTCTTTTTCATGCAAATGGTAAGTTGCTGGTTGAACCTGTATGCTGCAGGTTCATCACGAAATCGTACGCAGCGTCTCCAATAGAAACGTCACAATCGTCTTAGGCTTATTGCTGTCGAGCACGGTCACACCATCCCCCGGATAAGGGAAATCGCTCACAACCGCTAACAGTTCCTGTTCTTTGTAGAAAGGAGTCTCCGACCAGTCTTTCTGCAGGAGCTCGACCTTATTCGGGGCACTTTCCCCGAAGTTCTCCGTGAGGATCAGATCAGCCCCCTGGATGGATGCGGCAAGATTCTCAGGATTCAGATCTTTTGGCATATTTTTGAAAAGAATCGAGGTATCCTCTGCAATCAGGTGGACAACCTTCAATCCTTCCCGCTCCAGAAGAGGAACAAGCTGATCCACGAAAGGGGTGATCAGTGTGCCAGGCTTTGCCAAAAAAGAGATTACAGGGGTGGAATGCAGAAAAAGATCTTTTGTATCCCCCAAATATTCCATAAGTGTCTGGGATGCACCGGGGCGATCCAGCCCGCTTAAAATCCGCAGCGCATGGTAATAATCCGGGCGGGTGTCCAGGTTATAAAACTGGATATCAATCGGAGTGCGGACGTACTCTGCGATCGCTTTTTCTGTCAGATAGCGGGTGTCACATTTTTCGCGTAATGTCTTGAAGGTAAACTGATGCAGCAACAGGCATTTCCCGATTGTGGTGATGCAGCTCTTCGAGTAGGCGGCGGTGGCGGTCTCGAGGTAAGACGCCTTGCCGCGGATCGAACAGATGTCGGCATCCCCGATGGAATCAAGGAGTGTGACCGCCGCCTCCGGCTCTAAGAACGGGGTATCCACGGACATGAAGAAGGCCGCATCCTCGTCCATCATGGACAGGGCAGAAAAAATACCGGACATCGGGCCGGCATTCGGGTATATATCAGGAATCTCCGTGACCGGAAGATTTAAGTGGGCGTAGTCCCCCTTTTTCTTGACAGACAGATAGATCTTCGGGAAAAAGGGACGGAACCGCCGCACAAGATATTCAATTAAACAGGCATCTCCAAAAGGAAGAAGCGCTTTATCGGTTCCCATGCGGGTGCTTGAGCCGCCACACAGAATGACCAGTGCATGTTCCATGACAAACCTCCGGAAAATGAGTATAATTATAATCACTATAGCATAGAGGCGGCTTAATTTTCAAGTAGTTGCTGAATCCGGGATGATTTTGTGTTATACTTCTATTATTATTGTTTGTAAGAGTAGATAATTGCGAAACTCATAGAAAACGTATATTGGATTGGGATTGATGTCCACCCTCATAAGAAGACCTTGAGGAGCCGCCGGTTCTTAGCTCGCAGACGCGCAATAGAATAGTGGCTAGCTAATTATCTGCCAATGCGCGCCTGCAAGCTTAGTACCGCTGCGAGCGACACAGAGTGAGAACGTGTCTTCTTATGAGGGTGGACGTCAATCCCAATCTTCACAGCCTGGATTTGAGTTTCGCACCCGCGAGAATAGAAGGAGGGAGCGCGTATGAAGTATTTACTGGATTATTTAAAAGAATACTGCGAAGCGGACTATTACCCGCTCCATATGCCGGGACACAAGCGAAGAGAGCTTCCGTTCCCGAATCCCTATGGAATTGACATCACGGAAATTACAGGCTTTGACAACCTGCACCACGCGGAAGGCATTTTAAAAGAGGCACAGGACCGTGCGGCGCAGTTGTATGGTTCGCGGCGCTGCTTTTATCTGGTGAACGGAAGCACCTGTGGTCTGCTGGCTGCGATCTGTGCCGCCACGAAGAAGCGGCAGAAAGTGATCGTGGCGAGAAACTGCCACAAGGCGGTCTATCATGTCCTGTATCTGCAGGAGCTGCATGCACAATATCTCTACCCGGCGATCACAAGGGGCGGTATTCAAGGCCAGATTACAGCAGATCAGGTGAGGGACGCGGTAAAAGAGCATCCGGACGCCGCCGCGGTGATCCTGACATCACCGACTTATGAGGGAATCTTATCAGATGTGGAACAGATCGCGCAGATCTGCCACAGTGCCGGGATCCCGTTGATCGTGGACGAGGCGCACGGTGCACATCTTGGCTTCGGAGGAGATTTCCCGGAGAATGCGGTGAAGCTTGGGGCAGACGCAGTGGTTATGAGCGTGCATAAGACGCTTCCGGCGTTTACCCAGACCGCTCTTCTGCATCTGAATGGGAACCGGATCAGTGAGGAAAAGGTGGTTCGTTATCTTGGCATTTTCGAGACGAGTTCCCCGTCCTATGTGCTGATGGCAGGAATTGATGAGAGCCTGCGGATGGTAAAGGAGCAGGGAAAAGAACTATTTGCCGCATACCGGAAGAACCTGGAACGGTTTTACCAGAAGGTGGAGCCGCTGCAGGCGTTACATGTGATGAACCGGAAGGATCTGACAGGGCAGGATGCATTCGGCTGGGATGATGCGAAGCTTGTGATTTTTACCGGTGAGACAGGCCTGACCGGAGAACAGCTACACCGGATATTGTTAGAACAGTACCATCTGGAAATGGAGATGGTGTCCGGGGATTATGTGCTTGGAATGACGAGCCTTTTAGATACGGAGGAAGGCTTCGACCGTCTGGCGGAGGCGCTGATGGAGATAGACAGGTGTGCATGCGGCACAGGGATGAACCGTGGCAGAGCCCTGCATCAGGTGCAGGAAGCATTACTGTCAGAGAAGAGCCCGGAAGATGCTGCCGGACAGACAGCAGAAAACAGGCTGACTTTACAGCAACAGTCAGATTTTATCGAGAAAATTTATCAGAAAAACCCGCGTATCATGCAGATTTACGAGGCAGAAGACCGGGAAAGCCGGCTGACCCCGTTGCAGGAAGGTGCAGGAAAAGTGGCTGCGGGAACGGTTTTCTTATATCCGCCTGGAATTCCGATGATCGTTCCGGGGGAAGTGATCACAGAGTCCCTGATCCAAAACATTACGAAATGTAAAGAAATCGGTCTGCTGGTAGAGGGCGATATGCTTGTGGAAAAGAATAAAGATTGTATATTTTTAAAGACTATATTATACTAAAAAGGTAAGAGAAATGGGAAAAATATATTGTATGATGGGAAAGAGCTCAACCGGTAAAGACACGCTGTACAAGAGGCTTTTGGAGCACAGGGAGCTTTCCTTAAAAACACTGATCCCGTATACGACAAGACCCATCCGGGACGGAGAGACGGACGGCGTGGAATACTTTTTCTGCGACGAGGCAAAGCTGCAGGAGTTAGAGCAGCAGGGCAGAATCGTGGAGCTGCGCGCTTACAACACAGTCTGCGGCATCTGGAAATATTTTACCGTGGATGACGGACAGGTGCAGTTGGAAAAGGACAGCTATCTTGTGATCGGCACATTAGAGGCCTATCAGGGCATCCGTGCTTACTACGGGGCAGCGAAGGTGGTGCCGGTTTATATCGAGGTGGAGGATGGAGAGCGTCTTTTTCGGGCATTAAGCCGGGAGCGTGCACAGGAACACCCGAAATATGAGGAGATGTGCAGAAGATTCTTAGCGGACAGCGAAGATTTTTCCGAGGAAAAGTTAAGGGAAGCAGGAATCGGAAAGCGTTTCGAGAACCGGGAGCTTGCAGTGACAGAGCGGGAGATTGTGGCATATATTTTAGAATGTGAACATCAGAATGGAGCGGCATATGGCAGGATTTAAGGATATTATCGGACATGAACAGATTATAGAACATTTGCAGAACGCGATCTCGATGGATAAGGTGACGCACGCTTACATTTTGAACGGACCGGACCGATCCGGGAAGATGATGTTAGCGGAAGCCTTTGCAATGGCACTGCAGTGTGAGAAGGGCGGCAGTGAGCCGTGTCTGGCATGCCATTCGTGCAAACAGGCAGAGAGCCATAACCAGCCGGATATCATTTATGTGAAGCACGAGAAGCCGAACACGATATCTGTGGATGACATCCGTACACAGGTGAATAATGATATTGTTGTGAAGCCGTACAGCAGCCGGTATAAGATTTATATCATAGACGAGGCGGAGAAGATGAACCAGCAGGCGCAGAACGCGCTGCTTAAGACAATCGAGGAGCCACCGGCATATGCGGTACTTCTTCTGTTGACGACAAATGCCGATCTGTTCCTTCCGACGATTCTGTCAAGGTGCGTGTCACTGAATTTGAAGGTAGTGCCGGATGAGAAGATCAAACGGTTCCTGATGGAAAAGTATCAGATTCCGGATTATCAGGCAGATGTCTGCGTGGCATTTGCGCAGGGAAATGTCGGAAAAGCAATCCAGCTGGCTTCCTCGGAGGATTTCAACGAGATGAAGGCTTCGGCATTGCAGCTAATCAAACGGTTAGACGACATCGACCTGTATGAGATGACCGCTGCTGTGAAACAGATCAGTGAGTATAAATTGGAGATCAACGATTATTTTGATCTGATGATGATCTGGTTCCGGGATGTGTTATATTTCAAAGCAACCGGGGATGTGAACGGACTGATTTTCAAAGATGAAGTCTATGATATCAAGAGACAGGCAGAGAAGAGCTCTTACAATGGAATTAATGTGATCTTAGAGGCGCTGCGCAAGGCGCAGATCCGTCTGGATGCAAATGTGAATTTTGATCTTGTGATTGAGCTGTTACTGCTCACGATAAAGGAGAATTAGAATGGTAAAAGTAGTAGGAATCCGGTTCCGGAATGCTGGAAAAATTTATTATTTCGGACCTGGAAAGTTACAGTTAAAAGCAGGTATGCACGTCATCGTGGAGACGGCAAGGGGCGTGGAGCTCGGAACCGTCATGACGAACCCGAGGGAAGTATCAGAGGAGAGCGTGATCCAGCCGCTTAAGCCGGTAATCCGGATTGCCACCGAACAGGACGAGAAACAGGTGGAGAGGAACCGGGAAAAAGAAAAAGAAGCGTATAAGATCTGTCAGGAAAAGATTGCAAAGCATCATCTTGACATGAAGTTAGTGGAGGCAGAATATACCTTTGACAACAACAAGCTGTTATTTTATTTTACAGCAGATGGAAGAATCGACTTCCGTGAGCTGGTAAAAGATCTTGCCGCAGTGTTCCGTACGAGAATTGAGCTGCGCCAGATCGGAGTGAGGGATGAGACAAAGATTATGGGCGGCTATGGCATCTGTGGACGAGAGCTCTGCTGCCATACATTCCTGTCCGAGTTTGCACCAGTCTCCATTAAGATGGCGAAGGAGCAGAATCTGTCCTTAAACCCGACCAAGATTTCCGGAGTGTGCGGAAGACTGATGTGCTGCCTGAAGAACGAGCAGGACACATATGAATATTTGAACAGCAGACTGCCGAATGTCGGGGACTATGTGACAACGGATGACGGACTGAAAGGGGAGGTCTCCTCAGTCAATGTACTCCGCCAGCTGGTGAAGGTACTGGTGGAAGTCAACGATGAGAAAGAGATCCGGGAATATCAGGCAGACCAGCTGAAGTTCAAACCGAAGAGAAGAAGGGATGTCAAACTGACCGCACAGGAATTAAAGGAGCTGTCAGCATTAGAAGACCGCGGAGGCAAGTCAAAGTTTGATGAAGGAAAATAATCTGATCCACGAAGGAGAGCGGCTCGATGAGCTGCAGCGCAACGGATATCACATCATTCAGAATCCGGGGCGGTTCTGTTTTGGCATGGATGCCGTGCTGCTCTCCGGGTTTGCAAAGGCAAAAGCCGGGGAAAAGGTGTTAGACCTTGGCACGGGAACCGGCATTATTCCAATCCTCATGGAGGCAAAGACACAGGCGACCGATTTCACTGCGCTTGAGATCCAGGAGGAGAGCGCCGACATGGCGAGACGGAGCGTGGCATACAATCATCTGGAAGATAAGATCAAAGTAGTGACTGGAGACATTAAAGATGCTTCAAAGCTGTTTGGAGCATCTTCTTTTCATGTCATTACGACGAATCCGCCGTATATGATCGGGACACACGGGGAAAACTCCCCGGCAAAAGCGAAAGCGATCGCAAGGCATGAGGTGCTGTGCACGCTCGATGATATTTTAAGGGAAAGCGCAAGGCTTTTAGTGCCGGGTGGACGGTTTTATATGGTACACAGACCGTTCCGTCTTGCAGAAATTATGAGCAAAATGGTGGAGTACAGGATCGAACCGAAGCGGATGCGTTTCGTGCATCCGTTTATAGACAAGGAGCCGAACATGGTGCTGATCGAAGGACTCCGGGGAGGAAAATCGAGGGTTACGGTTGAAAAACCACTGATTGTATACAAGGAACAGGGTGTGTATACAGATGAGATTTATGAGGTATATGGGTATTGAGATTTTTTCTCAATATCGACAAAGGTATTTTCAGTAAATTTTGCGCAGAAGACAGCAGAATGGAAGTGGAAAATATCGGAATCAGGAGGAATAGAAATATGTTTAATAAAATTACGATCGGACCGATTACCGTCTATATGTACGGTCTTATGATTGCGCTTGGCTTCGCGATGGCACTTTTACTATGCAGCTATCGTGGAAAAAAGAAGGGGCTGAGTGAGGATATTATCTGGGGCATTTTCTTCTGTGCACTGATTGGAGGAATGGTCGGATGCCGATTATTATATTATATCGTGGAGCTTCCGCAGATTATACAGGATCCGTCGATTTTGTGGAATTTCAAGAACGGCTATGTTGTATACGGCGGAATCATCGGCGGCGTCCTGACAAGCTGGGCATACTGCCATAGGAAGAAAGCAAATTTTGTTTCCTATTTTGATCTTGTTATGCCGGCAGTCTCTATGGCACAGGGGTTCGGACGTCTCGGCTGCTTTTTTGCAGGCTGCTGTTATGGAAGGGAGACAGACGCGTGGTATGGCATTACCTTCACCCACTCCGACTTTGCGCCGAATGGCGTGAAGCTGATTCCAACACAGCTGATTTCCTCTGCAGGAGACTTCCTGTTCTGCGGAATCCTGCTCTGGTATGCAGCAAAGAAACCGAAGCCAGGCAGAGTGGCCTCCATGTATCTGCTGCTGTACGGAATTGGAAGGTTCCTGATAGAATTCCTGCGGGATGACTACCGCGGAAGCCTCGGCATCTTTTCCACATCGCAGATTATCTCCTTTGGGGTTGTGGCACTGGGAGTTGTGCTTTACAATGTGATTCCTAAGGTGGCGAAGGAAGCGTAAACTGGGGGGGGGTAGCGACCTAAACGCTATACGATAACAGCAAACGAAGCCCCAGATTCTGTCCGACCGCAGGGATGGCAGAATCTGAGCACGATAAGCTGTATCTAGCTAAGTCTTTCTCCCGCCGGGAAGCCAGCTTCCACTTGGATGATATAGAGTTATGCAGCCGCCCCGATATAGGCTGTGAGCAGAAAGACTTGTGTGAGCCCTCCGAAATTCCATTACGCCAAGAACTCCGATGAGCCCCTAAGCGGACGATTCTCTCAGCAAAGGCTTCGAGAATCATCCAGGGTCTCATCTCCGTGGCGTAGAGGATATTTCTCCGGG
>CAKRFH010000050.1:0-21249 GCA_934320555.1 uncultured Roseburia sp. | reverse complement strand
CAGGTTCGCATGTTCCACAGCTAACGCAAGAATCAGAAATTACGAATGCCATTGTTATTCCCTCCTTATAATATAAAAAATAAAATCATTATCTGCCACCGCATCTCTTCAGTAGCTTTGACCTCATTCTAATACAAAAATGACCGGTTTACAAGTGGATAACCGAAAAAATCATGTATTTTAATTAGGACAAAACCTGGAGAAGTTCTCCTAGAAGGTGGAAAAATGGTACAGCGTCTTGGAGCGGAATGTCTCATCCGGGTGAAGCACAACACTCGGGAAATTGTCGTGGTTGACAGCGTCCGGATAATGCTGCGTCTCTAAGCAGACACTGCCAAGCTTTCCATAAGGGACACCGGATTTGCCCGGAAGGCTCATATCCTGGTTCGCAATATAAAGCTGGAGTCCCGGCTGGTCGGTAAAACAGGTCATGCGGATGCCGGATTCCTTCGACTGCAAGACAGCTGCCTCCCTGAGACCGGTTCCGTTGATGACAAAGTTGTGGTCGTAGGTTCCAAACTTCCGGAGCTGCTCATAGTCTGCGTAGTAGAACTTGCCGATTGTGTGCATTGTGCGGAAATCGAACGGTGTGCCGTCAACCGGGATAAATCTGCCGGTTGGTGCCTGGGTATCATCTAATTCGGTGATCTCATCGGCATCAATAAAAAGTTCGTGGGAGAGGATATCACCGCGTCCTTCGCCATTTAAATTGAAATAACCGTGGTTGGTTACGTTGATCAGAGTATCCGCATCTGTGGATGCTTCATAGAGGATGGACAGCTCATTGTCCTCCGACCAGCCGTAAGTGACGGTTAAGGTCAGATTGCCCGGGTATCCCTCCTCACCGTCGGAAGAATACATCGTGAGGACGACCTTGTCATCCCGGATCTTCGATTCCCAGAGCTTGGAACCATATCCGACGTTTCCTCCGTGGAGATGGTTGGAACCGTTGTTGCATGCGAGCTGATAGTCAGTTCCGTTTAAGGAAAAACGCCCGTCCTTAATGCGGTTCGCCACACGTCCGCAGACAGCACCGAGACTGCCATTATCCTTCGTATAGTGTTCGGCGGTGGTGTAACCTAAACATACATCTATCAGGCTGCCATTATGATCCGGTACAACGATCTTGGTCAGACGGCATCCATAGTCAATAATTTCAACATAGGCGCCACTTGCATTTTCCAGATGGTATAGGCTGATGCCAGAGCCATCCGGGGTGGTGCCAAAGTCAGATCTTGTAATTTTCATAAATGCGCTCCCTCCATGCCGTTCACCCGCGCCATTCGCAAAAACGCATCTGCGATGCTCTCCGCTGCTGCGCAGCTACTTTTGCTCATAAGACGGCGCTCCCTCCGCATACGTCAACAGACAGCTTCTCATGCGAGCATGAAATCTGTCTGCTGGCGTATGCGGGTGAACTATAATAAAATATTATGCCACATTTAGAAAAACATAGCAAGTAGGTTGCCTAATTTTCGGAATTGTGAGATAATACTAGGCGAGAATTGCTTCACGGAAAGCAGTCATTTATTTGGAGGAAAAATGCAGACAAAGATAGTAAAAATAGACCCTGCACAGATAGATGAATCGGAGATGGAAGAGGCGGCAAAGCTCATACGGGAAGGGGAGCTGGTAGCGTTCCCAACGGAGACTGTATACGGGCTTGGAGCAGATGCACTTCATCCGGAGGCTTCGAAGAAGATCTATGCAGCAAAAGGAAGACCATCTGACAATCCGCTGATCGTACACATCTGCAGATTTGAGGAATTAGAATCCATAGCGAGGGAGGTTCCGCCGCAGGCGAGGAAGTTAGCCGATGCATTCTGGCCGGGACCGCTTACGATGATCGTATGGAAGAACGACAGGGTGCCGTATGAGACGACAGGAGGTATGGATACTGTAGCGATCCGTATGCCGAACCACCCGGTCGCATTGAAGCTGATTGAGGAGAGCGGATGCCTGATCGCCGCACCGAGTGCGAATACATCCGGCAAACCAAGTCCGACCGAGGCAGCCCATGTGGCGCTTGATCTTGATGGGAAGATCCCGATGATCTTAGACGGAGGACCGGTTGGAATCGGCATTGAGTCGACGATCATCGATCTGACAGAGAAGACACCGATGATTTTACGCCCGGGATATATCACGGAGGAGATGCTCTCGGAGGTGCTCGGTGAGGAAGTGAAGATCGATCCGGGTATCATCGCGGCAGATTCCCTGACGAAGCCGAAGGCACCGGGAATGAAGTACAAGCACTATGCACCGAAGGCGGACTTAGTCTTAGTGGACGGGGAAGCGCAGGCGGTTGTTAAAAAGATCAATGAACTCGTGGAAGAGAAGAAGAACCACGGGCTTAAGGTCGGAGTGATCGCGACAGATGAGACGAGAGAGCAGTATGCCGCCGATTATGTCGTGAGTATTGGGGCAAGGGATGACGAGGATGCGATTGCAAAGCACCTCTACAAGATATTACGTGAGTTTGACGACTGGAATGTGGATGCGATCTATTCGGAGAGCTTCTCCACACCGAGAATCGGACAGGCGATTATGAACCGTCTTTTGAAAGCGGCAGGACATCAGGTACTGCACGTATAGAAGCGGGGCTAACTGGAGAGATATCAGAATATGGAGCAATATAACAGAATTATATTTGTGGCGGAGAGCGGCACATGCCGTGCCCCGATGGCCGCAGGGATTTTGAATGAATACACCTTAAAACATCCGGTGACAATAGAATGCAGGGGGCTTGTCGTTCTGTTTCCGGAACCGCTGAACCAGAAAGCGGAAGCTGTTATGATCAGCAATGGGATCAACTATGACGGATTCACATCCACACAGCTTACCGAGGAAGATTTTACCGAGGACACACTGGTTCTGACCATGGAGCATACACAGATGGAGAAGATTCTCGAGAAGTATGAGAATGCGAGACCGGAACAGGTACATGTCCTGACCGAGTTAGTCGGAGACGAGCTTGAGATTTTAGATCCTTATGGAGGCTCGTTGCAGTCATACGGACTGTGCTATGAGACCATGCGCAAGACCATCATTAAATTAGTAAAACTTTTAAACGAAGGAGAATAAAAAATGGCAAAAGTAGTAGTAATGGATCACCCGTTAATTCAGCATAAGATCGGTATCATGAGAAGAACCGAGACCGGTTCCAAGGATTTCCGTACCTTAGCAGGCGAGGTTGCAATGCTAGAGTGTTACGAAGCGACCAGAGATTTAAAGCTTGTTGACGTGGAGATCGAGACCCCGATCTGTAAGACAACAGTAAAAGAATTAAAAGGAAAGAAGCTCGCAGTTGTTCCAATCTTAAGAGCCGGTCTTGGAATGGTAGACGGAATGCTCGCTATGATTCCTGCAGCAAAAGTCGGACATATCGGCTTATACCGTGATCCGGAGACTCTTGCACCGGTAGAGTATTATTGCAAATTACCGGATGACTGCGCAAACCGGGAGGTATTCGTTGTTGACCCGATGCTTGCAACAGGAGGATCTGCTATCGCAGCAATCCAGATGTTAAAGGACAAAGGCGTAAAGAACATCCATTTCATGTGCATCATCGCAGCTCCGGAAGGTGTGAAGAAGATGCAGGAAGCTCATCCGGATGTGGATATGTATATCGGTTCGTTGGATGACCATCTGAACGACCACGGATACATTGTCCCTGGTCTTGGCGATGCAGGAGACCGTATTTTCGGAACCAAATAATAATACCTGAATTGATCTGAGGAAATCATATATGAGTGATAAGCGTAAGGATTACATTAGCTGGGATGAATATTTTATGGGAGTGGCGATGCTGACAGGCATGCGCTCGAAGGATCCGAATACACAGGTCGGGGCGTGCATTGTGAGTGCCGACCATAAGATTCTGTCCATGGGGTACAACGGGCTTCCGACAGGATGCTCCGATGATGAATTCCCGTGGGGACGGGAAGGGGATCCCCTGGAAAATAAATATTTGTTTACGACACACAGTGAGCTGAACGCGATCTTAAATTACCGTGGCGGAAGCTTAGAGGGCTCCACGATTTATGTGTCGCTGTTCCCGTGCAACGAATGTGCGAAAGCCATTATCCAGGCGGGGATCAAGAGGATCGTCTATGACAGTGACAAGTATGACGGCACACCTTCTGTCATCGCATCGAAGCGGATGCTTACCGCAGCGGGCGTGAAGTTACAGAAGTATGTCCACACGAACCGTGAAGTGACGATCGTGCTCTAGGCAGAAGGCAGGATTTATGAAGAATCAGAAAAAGGTATTTCAGTCCCTGACACTGATCTTACAGTTCGGGCTGAATATGATCGTCCCTATCGTTCTCTGCACCATGCTTGGAGTATGGCTCGGGAGGAAGTATGACATTCCGGTGATCACAGTGCCGCTTTTTATCATGGGCGCACTGGCAGGCTTTACCAATATCTACAAGATGGCAAAGAAGATCTACGGACTTGGCAAGACAGACAGGAAGGGACAGGATGTTAAGAAGATTAAATGATGCATTACCGGAACTGGTATTAGGAATTCTTTTATATGGAATTGCCGTGGAGCTTGCGGGCGTGTGGTTTGTGGCGGACAAAGTACGTTATACGATCGGTCTTCTGATCGGGATCGCGCTTGCGGTCGGGATGGCAATTAATATGGCAATTGTGCTGCAGGATGCCGTAGATCTCTACGGTGGGGAACATGCACAGGGAAAGATCATCGCAAAGTCGATCTTACGGTATCTGATCGTAGTGGTTGTGTTCTTTGTGATGATGAAGTTTGAACTCGGGAATCTCTACACCGCGTTCATCGGAGTATTTGGGTTAAAAGTTGCTGCTTATATGCAGCCTTTAACACATAAATTAGTTTTAAAACTGCTAGGAGGGAAAGCAACACCGACACCTTCAGACAGCGATAAAATGAAATCTGAAAAGGAGGTGAAACTGTGAGTAACGCAATCCTAATGTCGAGTGGCACAGACAACATTGACTTTATGATTCATGGACTTTTTTCCTATGAGCTGTTCGGTCATACCGTCTGGATCACCACTTCGCACGTATGCATTTTGATCGTTATGCTGGTACTGCTGATATTTTCCATTATCGCAAACCGCAAGATGAAACATGCAACAGAGGTACCGGATGGCTTCCAGAATATTCTGGAGCTGATCGTCGAGAAGCTTGACGGAGTTGTCTATGGCACGATGGGAAAGGTTGCAGCACCGAAGTTTGTGAACTATATCAGCACGATCTTCGTGTTTATCTTTATGAGCAATATTTCCGGTCTGTTTGGCTTAAGACCGCCGACTGCAGACTATGGTACCACACTGGCACTTGGTCTGATCACGTTCTCCCTGATCCATATTACGCAGTTCAAGAATCTGCCGCTCAAACAGATCTGGGTAGATATGTGTTCACCGTTACCGCCATGGTTACCGATTTGGTTTCCAATTAACGTAATCAGTGAGATTGCGGTACCGATATCCCTGTCATTACGTTTGTTTGCGAACGTATTATCAGGAACAGTTATGATGGCGCTGGTTTACGGTCTTTTGAGCAAGATCGCAATTATATGGCCGGCAGCACTTCATGTGTACTTTGATTTGTTCTCAGGAGCAATTCAGACGTATGTATTCTGTATGCTGACAATGACTTATATCAGCCAGAATTACGAACAAGAGTAGTTAAAAACAAGGAGGAATTAATATGAACATTACAGGACAGGATTTAATTTTAGCATGCTCAGCAATTGGTGCAGGTCTCGCGGTTATCGCAGGTATCGGACCTGGTATTGGACAGGGTATCGCAGCAGGACATGCAGCTGCAGCAGTTGGTAGAAACCCGGGTGCAAAGGGCGATATTATGTCAACCATGCTTCTGGGACAGGCCGTAGCCGAGACAACAGGTCTTTATGGTCTGTTAATTGCAATGTTATTACTCTTCGTAAAACCATTAATCTAAGAGGCCTGGTATCAGGAATAAAAAATTCGGAAAGGAGGCCAGACCTTGGAAGGAATGACAAGACTTTTTAATCTTGACTTTCAGCTTCTGCACGACACGGTGCTGCTTGCGATCGCAGTATTTTTCCTGTTCCTCGCAATGTCCTATCTGCTGTTCAATCCTGTCAGAAAGATGTTAAAAGACCGTCAGAACAAGATTGCAACAGATATCGACACCGCACTGGCAGACAAGAAGGATGCCGCTGCACTTAAGTCAGAGTATGAGGCGAAGCTGAAGAATATAGATAAAGAGGCAGAACAGATTTTGAGTGAAGCCCGCCAGAAAGCTTTGAAGAACGAAGCCAGAATTGTGGACGAAGCCAAGGAAGAGGCTGCCCGCATCATTCAGAGAGCGAATGAGGAAGCAGAGCTTTCGAAGAAGCGTGCAATGGATGAAGTGAAACAGGAGATGATCTCCGTAGCATCCTTAATGGCTGCAAAAGTAGTATCCGCCAATATGAATACTGCAATTCAGGATTCACTGGTGGAGGAGACTCTGAAAGAGATGGGTGAATCAACATGGCAAAGCTAGTATCGAAAACATACGGTGACGCATTGTTTGAGGTAGCCCTGGAGAAGAACCGGCTCGACGAGTTCACCGAGGAAGTGAAGGCAGCGAAAGCTGCCATCGAAGCAAACCCGGAGCTCTTTAAGCTGATGAGTCATCCAAAGATTGTAAAAGAAGAAAAAATTAAAATTATCACAGACATTTTTACAGGAAAAGTTTCTGAAGAACTCGTAGGACTGCTCCGCATGATCGTGGAAAAAGATCATTTCGAGGAGGTGGGGGAGGTATTCGAGTACTTCATCGGCGAGGTGAAGGAATATAAGAATATCGGTACCGCTTATGTCACATCTGCAATGGAGTTATCCGATGTGCAGAAGGCAGCAGTGGAAAAACGGCTGCTTGAGACTACGAAGTACGTGAAATTTGAAATGCATTACAGTGTCGATTCCGCATTAATTGGCGGAATGGTAATCCGGATTGGCGACAGAGTCGTTGACAGCAGTGTCAGAAACAAATTATATGATCTGACACGCGAATTATCAAAAATACAGTTGAAAGCAGGTGAATGCGCTCCATGAATTTAAAACCAGAAGAAATAAGTTCCGTGATCAAAGAGCAGATCAAACGTTATGCAGCGCAGTTAGAAGTAGCTGACGTTGGTACCGTTATTCAGGTAGCGGATGGTATTGCCCGTATTCACGGTCTTGATAACGCTATGCAGGGCGAACTTTTGGAATTCCCTGGGGAAGTATATGGAATGGTATTGAACCTTGAGGAGGATAATGTGGGTGCCGTATTATTAGGTGCACAGCACAATATCAGCGAGGGTGATACCGTGAAAACAACCGGACGAGTTGTTGAGGTTCCGGTAGGGGATGCCATGTTAGGACGTGTTGTCAATGCGTTAGGACAGCCAATCGATGGCAAAGGACCAATTGAGACGGATAAGTACCGTCAGATCGAACGTGTGGCATCTGGTGTTATTTCCAGAAAATCAGTAGACACACCATTACAGACCGGTATTAAAGCGATCGACTCCATGGTTCCGATCGGACGTGGACAGCGTGAGCTTATCATCGGTGACAGACAGACCGGTAAGACTGCCATTGCAATTGATACAATTATCAACCAGAAAGGCCAGAATGTAAAATGTATCTATGTTGCGATCGGACAGAAAGCATCTACCGTTGCCTCCCTTGTTAAGACATTAGAGGAGTTCGGCGCAATGTCCTACACGACTGTTGTTGCATCAACAGCGAGTGAACTTGCACCGTTACAGTATATTGCACCGTACGCAGGATGTGCGATCGGTGAGGAATGGATGGAAGCAGGACAGGATGTTCTGATCGTATATGACGATTTGAGTAAGCATGCCGCTGCATACCGTACCCTCTCCTTACTGCTGAAGAGACCACCAGGACGTGAGGCTTATCCAGGTGACGTATTCTACCTGCATTCCAGACTGTTAGAGCGTGCAGCCCGCCTTTCTGACAAGTTAGGTGGAGGTTCTCTTACCGCACTTCCGATCATTGAGACACAGGCAGGAGACGTATCCGCATACATCCCTACCAATGTTATTTCCATCACAGATGGTCAGATCTATCTGGAGACAGAGATGTTCAACTCCGGTTTCAGACCGGCGATCAATGCGGGTCTGTCCGTATCACGAGTAGGTGGTGCCGCACAGATCAAGGCGATGAAGAAGATCGCAGCTCCTATTCGTGTTGAGCTGGCACAGTACAGAGAGCTTGCCGCTTTCGCACAGTTTGGATCTGAGCTGGATGCCGATACAACCGAGAAGCTGGCACAGGGTGAAAGAATCCGTGAGGTATTAAAGCAGCCACAGTATCAGCCAATGCCGGTTGAGAAGCAGGTTATCATCATTTACGCAGCAACCAAGAAGTACCTGATCGATATTCCGGTCGACAAGATCTTAGAGTTCGAAAAGGCATTATTCGAATATGTGGATACGAAATATCCGGAAGTTCCGGAAGCTATCCGCGCAGAGAAAGTCATCAGTGATGAGACAGAAGCAAAACTTGTAAAAGCAATTGAAGAATGTAAAGCGGACTTTTTAAAGTAGGCGGAGGGAGGTTTTTCTTATGGCCTCAATGAAGGACATTAAAAGAAGAAAAGGCAGCATACAGAGTACGCAGCAGATCACCAAAGCCATGAAGCTTGTTTCCACGGTAAAGTTACAGAAAGCCAAGAGCAGGGCAGAGCAGACCGATCCATATTTTAACTATATGTATCGGACGGTCAGCTCCATGCTTGCCCGCTCCGGAAACATCAATCATCCGTATTTAAGAGCCGGAGAATCCACGAAGAAGGCAGTGGTTGTCATCACATCCAACCGTGGACTTGCCGGTGGCTACAATTCCAATATTGTAAAGCTTATCACAGGAAGCGACCTTCCGAAGGAAGATCTTGAGATTTATGCCATCGGAAACAAAGGCCGCGAGGCATTAGAGAGAAGAGGTTATCATATTAAGCTCGATGATTCAGAAATTATGGAGTCTCCAACTTATGAGGATGCGGCAGCACTCTGCAAGCAGATCCTGACATCCTTTACGAATGGGGAAATCGGCGAGATCTATCTGGCATATACGCATTTCAAGAACACGGTAAGCCATGAACCGAAGCTGATCAAGCTTCTCCCGGTTGAGATCGACCCGGAGAGGGAAGTGAAAGAGGACGGCGCACAGGTCTTGATGAACTATGAGCCGAACGAGGAAGAAGCATTAGACATGATCATCCCGAAGTATGTGACCAGCCTGTTCTACGGTGCACTTGTGGAAGCAGTAGCGAGTGAAAACGGAGCGAGAATGCAGGCAATGGATTCTGCAACAAGCAATGCAGAAGAAATGATCAGCGATCTGACTCTGAAATATAACAGAGCGCGTCAGGGAGCAATCACGCAGGAATTAACCGAGATTATTGCGGGCGCGTCAGCGATTTCCTAAGGGCGCAAGTTGTGTACTGAGGAAATGAATAATAGGCAATTGCGCACTTTGTGAACATTCTATTGTCATGAATTGGAGTTTCGCAATTGGCTGCAAATAATAATAAAACAAGGAGAATTTAGCATGGCAAATAATATAGGTAAGATTACCCAGATTATTGGTGCCGTTCTGGATATTAAATTTACAGAGGGCAATCTGCCTGAGATCAACGATGCGATCAAAGTTCCGACCAGAGATGGAAAAGAACTGGTTGTAGAAGTATCTCAGCATCTGGGTGATGATACAGTCAGATGTATCGCCATGGGATCGACCGACGGACTGGTGCGCGGCATGGAGGTAACAGCCACAGGTGCACCGATCAGTGTTCCGGTAGGCGAGAATACCCTTGGACGTATGTTCAATGTCCTTGGCAATCCTATTGACGAGATCGACCCGCCGGCAGATGTAGAGCACTGGCCAATTCACAGACAGGCTCCTGCATTTGAAGAGCAGGCAACTTCACAGGAAATGTTAGAGACCGGTATTAAGGTCGTAGATCTTCTCTGCCCTTACCAGAAAGGTGGTAAGATTGGTCTGTTCGGTGGTGCCGGTGTAGGTAAGACCGTACTGATCCAGGAGCTGATCCACAATATCGCTACCGAGCACGGTGGATATTCCGTATTCACAGGTGTAGGTGAGCGTACCCGTGAAGGAAATGACCTTTACTATGAAATGAAAGAATCCGGCGTTATCGATAAGACAACCATGGTATTCGGACAGATGAACGAGCCGCCAGGGGCACGTATGAGAGTGGCACTGACAGGTCTTACCATGGCAGAGTATTTCCGTGATAAGGGTGGAAAGGATGTCCTTTTATTCATCGATAATATTTTCCGTTTCACACAGGCAGGTTCCGAGGTTTCCGCGCTGTTAGGACGTATGCCGTCAGCCGTAGGTTACCAGCCAACCTTACAGACAGAGATGGGTGCCCTTCAGGAGCGAATCACTTCTACGAAGAACGGTTCCATCACATCTGTACAGGCAGTTTACGTGCCGGCCGATGACCTGACAGACCCGGCTCCGGCAACGACATTCGCCCATCTGGATGCAACAACCGTACTGGAGCGTTCCATCGCAGAGCTTGGTATTTACCCGGCAGTAGATCCACTGGCATCTACTTCCCGTATTCTGGATCCTCGTATCATTGGTCAGGAGCACTTTGAAGTTGCCCGTGGCGTACAGGAGATCCTGCAGAAATATAAAGAACTTCAGGATATTATCGCAATCCTTGGTATGGACGAGCTTTCCGAAGATGACAAGCTTGTCGTAAACCGTGCAAGAAAGGTACAGAGATTCTTATCTCAGCCATTCTTTGTAGCAGGACAGTTCACAGGTCTGGAAGGAAAATATGTTCCAATCACTGAGACCGTCCGTGGATTCAAAGAGATCCTGGAAGGAAAGCATGATGATGTTCCGGAAAGCTACTTCTTAAATGCAGGAAGCATTGATGAGGTACGCGCTCGTATGAACGCTTAAGATGGAGGAACATTATGGCAGAGGAAAATAAACTTTTTACCGTTGAGATCATCACACCGGACCGTGTATTTTACAGAGGAGAAGGTGACATGATCGAATTTACGAGTGCTGCGGGGGATCTCGGTGTATACAAGAACCATATCCCGCTCACGACCGTTCTTGCCCCGGGTGTGGTGAAGATCCACAAAGCAGGCGAGGACGATGTGGTTGCAGCAGTCCATTCCGGTTTTGCAGAGATTCTGCCAGACAAAGTAACCCTTCTTGCAGAGATTGCAGAATGGCCGGATGAGATTGATAAGGGACGTGCAGAAGCGGCTATGAAGCGTGCACAAGAGCGTCTTGCCCACAGAACAGAAGCAATCGATGTGAAGCGTGCGGAGTTTGCGCTCCGCAAAGCGCTTATTCGACTGGATATTGCAAAATAACAGAATGCACGCTTTGCAAACATTTTATGGTTGTGAATAACAGAAAAATTCCCGGGAGCAGATCTTTTCCCGGGAATTTTTCATTCATAACATGCTTTTCAATGTCAGATAAATGTGCTATGATAAGCTCGCATTTGAAAATTCAGATAGAAAGAAGATGTTGGAATGAAAATTACGATAGCAAGACAGTGTGGAAGCGGTGGACATGAGATAGCAGAAGTTCTGGCAAAGAAGCTTGGAATGGAAATTTTTGATAGAAAAAAATTTGTGGAAGAGGCAAAGAAGAGAAACGTCTATGATGAAAATGCGGATTTCTTAAGAGAGAAACCGATCGACAGCCTGCTTTTTAGCATTGCATTAAGTTATGGGAAGAAAAACCCGAGAGACCGGTATATGCAGTTTGTGAAAGATCTGACGGAACAGGAGAACTGCATTATCATCGGAAGATGCGCGAACCATATTTACAGGGGAGATGAGAACTGTGTGTCTGTATTTCTGCATGCAGATCCGAAAATCCGCTGTGAGAGGATACAGAAGCGGGATCAGATAACAGAGAAGGAAGCGGAGAAGCATATACAGGAAGTGGATGAAAAAAGAGCTGAGTTTCAGGAACAGTATACATCCAAAAAATGGGGCGATGGAAAGGAATATGACCTTTGCATTGATACCGGAAAAATAGGAATTGACCATGCTGTGGAGATGATTCTGCAATATATCAGATTCAGACAGGAAGCATAGAAAAAGAGGATGACAGATGGAAAAGCTGCCGTCCTCTTTTTTTGTGACAATACATGGTAAATAAGGGTGCCGCTTACTCCTCTAATACAAGCAGTAAAGCCATCTTAAACGGTCCGTTTGCAGTCACGCTGTGGAGTCGTAGCATTCCTGGCTGATGGAGGTGTCTTTTCCGAGGGAGAAAAAGGTCACTCTGTTCTCAGAGCTGAGTCTGGCATCTCTTGAGATGGTCATACCGTCCTTCATGGGACGCAGTTGTTCTACTGTAAATACTTCGTTCATAGAAAATCTCCTTTATGAGACCTGGTATACATGGCACCTGGCATGTATACCAGGTTCGCATCAGAATCGTACAGATATAGTATACCTTAATAACACAGATATTTTAAGGAAAATGCAGGAAAAAACCTATTGGAAATGCAACAAAAATTTTTCACGATCCACAGAAATTTTTTCTTTTGTACAAAAGGTGGATATGTTAAGATAAGTGTATCAAAAGAAACGTTACGTTAGATTTGGTACAGTGTTTGGGATAAGGAAAAATAAGCGTGAGGATCACAGCATGAAGTTGTATTTGGTACGTCATGGAGAAACAGACTGGAATGTAAAAAAGAAAATTCAGGGGCAGACGGACATCCCGCTGAACCCAAACGGCGTGCGGCAGGCAAAGGAGCTTGCGGCAGAACTTGCGAGAGATCCGGGGATTACAGTGCGCCATGTGTACCATTCGCCTCAGATTCGCGCGGCGGAGACAGCATACATCTGCAGTGAGGCACTGCATGCGACGTGTATCCCGGCGGCGGGGCTTGCGGAGATGAACCTGGGGATCTGGGAAGGATCGAACTGGCGGGTGATCGAGAGGGAGAACAGTCAGGCATACCAGGATTGGATTAGAAACCGGAGATATGTGAGAACACCGGAAGGGGAATCTTACAATGACCTGCTGAAGCGGGTTTTGGATACCATGGGAGGAATTATCCGGAAGGAAGCCGGGGAGGATGTGCTCATCGTTACGCACAGTGCGGTCATTATGGTGCTGCGCTGTTATATCGCGGGGCATCCGTTTGATGAGATGGCACGCACATTCAAGACGAGAAATGCAGAGGCGGTCATGTTGGAGAGCTTTAAGATTTTAGACGCAATTGAACGGTTCCGAAAGGAAGCCGGACAGGATAAATAGAATAGAAGAGAAACGGGTAAACTGCTGTATAGCGGGACAGGGTAAGCATGTCACGCCATACAGCAGTTTTTTTGTGCCAGGTGGCAGATATCCCTTCGATTGTAACTTCTGCACAAAATTCGTTGTCTATTTTTGTGAATGATTTTGACTGAAAATGATTGACCGTGACTGAAAATGAATCTATAATTCAGTTATAAAGATGAACAGACTTGAGCGAATGTGACTGAAAATGGAGGTAAAAAATGCTGACAGAAGAGAGATTTGCGAAGATATTATCCATACTGGAAAGTATGGGAAGTGTGACAGTTCAGCAGTTAATGACAGAGCTGAATGCTTCTGAATCAACGATCCGGAGAGATCTGAATGCGCTGGATGCAAACGGTCAGTTGACGAAGGTGCATGGCGGGGCGATCCTTAAGGCAGTCGCCTACAGCACGAAGGATGACAACGTTGTGAGCCGCAAGGAGAAGAACCGGGATGCGAAGAACAAGATCGCGAAGTATGCGGCGGAGCTTATTACGGCAGGCGATTTTGTTTATCTGGATGCCGGGACGACGACGGAACTGCTGATCGAATACGTCACAAGCCGTCAGGCAGTTTTTGTGACGAACGCGATCAGCCATGCAAAGCGGCTGGCAGAGAGAGGATTTACCGTATATTTACTTGGCGGCGAGTTCAAGGCGATCACGGAAGCCATCGTCGGGGAAGAGGCGGTTGCAACCTTATCGAAGTATAATTTTACGAAAGGGTTCTGGGGTGCGAACGGCGTCAGCATCCAGAAGGGTTATTCCACACCGGAGTTAAACGAGGCGATGGTGAAGAAAAAATCCATGGAGAACTGCAAGGAGTGTTACGTCTTAGCGGATGACAGCAAGTTCAACCAGATCTCAAGTGTGACATTTGCACCATTCGAGAGCGCATCGGTCATCACGACCGGCTTAAGCCAGCCGGCATTTAAAAAATATAAAAATGTGATTAATTTAGAATAAAGAAGAAAGGAGTCAGAAGAGATGATTTATACCGTTACCTTTAATCCGTCACTGGACTACATCGTGTCGGTTGACCACTTCACATGTGGCATTGTCAACCGGACAAAGGACGAGATTATTTTTCCGGGAGGAAAGGGAATCAATGTTTCAATGGTACTGAAGAATCTTGGATTTGAGAATACAGCGCTTGGCTTTCTGGCAGGTTTTACCGGAGAACGGATCGAGGAGCTGCTAGAGGAGAAAGGGGTCCGGGCAGATTTCATCAAAGTAGAAAAAGGAATCTCCCGTATCAATGTGAAACTCCGCTCCGATGAGGAGACAGAGATCAACGGACAGGGACCGGCGATCGAGGGGGCAGATATCGAACGGCTTTATGAAAAGCTGGATGAATTGCAGGACGGCGATACCTTAGTGCTTGCCGGAAGCATTCCGGATGTGATGCCGGGTTCCATGTATATGGATATTATGAAGCATTTGCAGGAAAAGAAGTTAAAGATCGTTGTGGATGCAACGAAAGATCTGTTAGTCAATGTGTTACAGTATCATCCATTTCTGATCAAGCCGAACAACCACGAGCTCGGCGAAATCTTCGGAGTGAAGATCGAGAGCAAGGAGGATGTGGTAACTTACGCGAAGAAGATGCAGGAAAAGGGTGCGAGAAATGTTCTTGTCTCAATGGCAGGGGACGGAGCAGTATTAGTCGCAGAGGACGGAAGCATTTTCAAAGCCGAGGCACCGAAAGGAAAGGTTGTCAACTCCGTTGGTGCCGGAGATTCCATGGTGGCAGGTTTCCTGGCAGGATATCTGGAGAATGGCACCTATGAAAAGGCATTCCAGATGGGCGTATGCACCGGAAGTGCATCGGCATTTTCAGAAGAACTGGCAACGAAAGCAGAGGTAACTGCTTTATTAGATACCAATAAGAAACTGTTTCAAGGAGAAGAATAAGAAGGAGGGATTTTCAGAGATGAAGATCAGAGATTTACTCGCTGCGGAAAGTATTCAGTTAAGCGGCACAGCAGCAGGCAAACAGGAAGCACTCGATAAGATGGTAGACCTCATGGCAAAGAGCGGCAAGATCAACGATGTGGAGACATACCGCAAAGGTGTATATGCCAGAGAGGAAGAGAGCACGACAGGAATCGGGGAAGGCATTGCCATCCCGCATTGCAAATCCGATGCAGTGGATAGACCGGGACTTGCAGCCATGGTACTTCCGGACGGTGTAGATTTTGATTCCTTAGACGGGGAAAAAGTAGACCTTATTTTCCTGATCGCAGCGCCGAACACAAAGGAAAATGTCCATCTGGATGTGTTAAGCAAGTTATCCGTATTGCTGATGGATGAGGATTTCACAAAGAATTTAAGAAGTGCAAAGACCGTTGAGGAATTCTTAAGCATTATCGATGCAGCGGAAGCAGAGAAGGATGCCGAGGAAGAGAAGAAGGAAGAGACAAAGGCAGCCGAGGCGGCAGAAGCACCGGCAGAGGGAACGAAGTTCATCCTCGCAGTCACAGGATGCCCGACCGGTATCGCGCACACTTACATGGCAGCTGAGGCACTCGAAAAGAAAGCGAAAGAGCTCGGCTACCGCATCAAAGTGGAGACAAGAGGAAGCGGCGGAGCTAAGAATGTCCTCACAAAGGCAGAGATCGCCGAGGCTGACTGCATTATCGTGGCAGCAGACACACAGGTTCCAATGGATCGTTTTGCAGGAAAACCGGTCATCCAGTGTAAAGTGGCAGATGGTATCAGTAAGGCAGAAGAGCTTCTGACTAGAGCAGCAGAGGGACATGTCTCCATTTATCAGGCAGGCGGCGTGAAGGAAGAGGCAGAGGACGAAGGAAAAGACAGCGCAGCACATCAGATTTACAAACATCTGATGAACGGGGTTTCCCATATGCTTCCGTTCGTTGTCGGCGGCGGTATCTTAATTGCGATCGCATTCCTGATCGATGGATTTGGGGTTGACTTAAATTCCCTTCCCCTCGAAGAGAGATCGAACTTCGGTACGATCACTCCGATGGCAGCCATGTTTAAGTCCATCGGTGGCGTGGCATTCGGATTCATGCTTCCAATCCTTGCAGGATTTATCGCGATGAGTATTGCAGACAGACCGGGTCTTGCTGTTGGTTTTGTCGGCGGTGCGATCGCAGCAAACGGAACTTCCGGATTCCTTGGCGCGTTAGTCGCAGGTTTCCTTGCAGGATATATTGTCTTACTGTTAAAGAAGATCTGTAACAAGCTTCCGGACAGCTTAGAGGGAACGAAGCCGGTACTGATTTATCCGTTGCTTGGCGTTTTCATTATCGGTGTGTTGATGACTTATGTAATAGAGCCTCCGATCGGTGCGTTAAACACGATGATCAACAGCGGACTGGAAGGGATGAATGGCGCGAGTGCCGTATTACTCGGTGCATTGCTCGGCGGTATGATGTCTGTCGATATGGGTGGTCCGGTCAATAAGGCAGCTTATGTATTCGGTACAGCATCTATCGCAGCAGGCAATTACAACATTATGGCAGCCGTTATGGTAGGCGGTATGGTTCCTCCGATCGCAATCGCGCTTGCAACCATTTTCTTCAAGAAGAAATTCACAGAAGACCAGAGGAAAGCAGGACCGACCAACTTCATCATGGGACTTTCCTTCATCACAGAGGGCGCTATCCCATTTGCAGCGTCTGATCCATTACATGTATTACCGGCATGTGCGATTGGATCCGCAGTGGCAGGAGCATTGTCCATGGCATTCAACTGTACTCTGATGGCACCTCACGGTGGAATCTTCGTATTCTTAACCGTAGGAAACCCACTGCTTTATCTGGTATCCCTTGTAGTTGGATCCGTGATCGGATGTGTACTGCTCGGTGTGCTGAAAAAAGATGTGCAGTAAGGAAAACAGCAAAGAAAACCGGTAAAAACCTGAAAAGTGAGGTTGACCGGTGAGATTGATAACATATATAATAAAAAGGAGAAAAATATCATGAAAGAATTCAAATATGTAATCAAAGACGCAGAAGGTATCCACGCAAGACCGGCAGGAATGTTTGTAAAGGAAGCAGCAGCTTTCCCATGCAAGGTAACAATCGAGAAAGACGGAAAAGAAGCCGACGCAAAGAGAATCTTCGGTGTTATGGGACTTGCAGTAAAATGCGGACAGGAGATTACATTGAGAACAGACGGAGAGAACGAGGAAGAAGCTATGGCTAAGCTTTCCGCTTTCTTACAGGAGAATTTATAAAAAACAAAATGGAGGCAGGAAATGGTAAAGTTCGAGGGGAAAAGTGTTTTCGGCGGAATCGCAATCGGAAGACTTTCGATTTACAACAAAAAGGATAACCAGGTAAAACGGCAGAAGATCACAGACGCAGAGTCAGAGATCGCACGCTTTGAGGATGCAAGGGAGAAGGCGAAGGAGCAGCTTGCCGGATTCTATGAGAAAGCAGTCAAAGAGGTCGGAGAAGTCAATGCGGCAATTTTCGAAGTGCATCAGATGATGTTAGACGATCTGGATTATATCGAATCCATCACGAATATGATCCGCTCCCAGGAAGTCAATGCAGAGTTTGCAGTCGCTTCCACCGGGGATAACTTTTCACAGATGTTTGCCGCAATGGACGACGACTACATGCGTGAGAGAGCTGCGGATGTGAAGGATATTTCCAATCGTGTGATCACCATTTTACAGGGCGAGGAAGAGGGAGCAATGACAGGGGATGAACCGTTCATTCTGCTCGCCGACGACCTCGCGCCGAGCGAGACGGTACAGCTTGATAAGTCCAAGGTACTTTCCTTTGTGACAAGACACGGCTCCACGAACTCCCACACCGCAATCCTTGCGAGAACCATGAATATTCCGGCCTTGATCGGAGTAGACTTCGATGATGATGTAGACGGGAAAATGGGAATTGTAGACGGCTATACCGGCACCTTCTATGTCGATCCGGATGAGGAGACGATGGCTCAGTATGAGGCAAAGAAGGCAGAGGATGAGAACAAGAAACGCCTGCTCCTCGAATTAAAGGGAAAAGAGAATGTGACACTTGACGGAAAGAAGATCAATCTCTATGCGAACATCGGCGGTGTCGCAGATGTGGCAAATGCTCTCAGCAATGATGCGGGCGGTATCGGACTGTTCCGAAGCGAGTTCTTATATCTGGAATCCGAGGATTACCCGACTGAGGACGCACAGTTTGCCGCTTATAAGACCGTAGCGGAAAATATGGCCGGCAAGAAGGTCATCATCCGGACTCTTGATATCGGCGCGGACAAGCAGGTCGATTATTTCCAGATGGAAAAAGAGGAGAACCCGGCAATGGGTTATCGCGCGATCCGTATCTGCTTAGACAGACCGGAAATTTTCAAGACGCAGCTGCGTGCCATCTACCGTGCAAGCTATTATGGAACCATTTCCATCATGTTTCCGATGATCATTTCTGTAAAAGAAGTAAAACGGATCAAAGAGATCATTGCTGAAGTGAAAGCAGAGCTGACTGCAGAGGGCATTCCGTTCAAGGACTGTGAGATCGGCGTCATGATCGAGACACCGGCAGCCGTTATGATCTCCGATCTTCTGGCAGAGGAAGTAGATTTCTTCTCCATCGGAACGAATGATTTGACACAATATACACTGGCAATCGACCGCCAGAACCCGAAACTCGACAACTTCTATGACTCCCACCATGAAGCAATCTTGCGTATGCTTCAGATGGTAGTTGACAATGGTCACAAGCACGGATGCTGGGTTGGCATCTGTGGAGAGCTCGGTGCAGATACGACGCTGACAGCAACCTTCTTAAAGATGGGATTTGATGAGCTGTCCGTATCACCGTCCATGATCTTAAGAGTCCGGGAAGAGATCAGGAAGACGAGAGTGGAAGAATAAAAGAATAGACAGAATTTCGTGTAAAGCAGTGCAGGAAAGTAATCTCCTGCACTGTTTTTATTCATGATAAATAAGTGAGTTTTTCACTTGTAGAATGTTCGCAAAGCGTGCATCCGCCTGCCGTTTGAGAAGCTGCGTGCTTCCTGTGGAGACGGTTCAGAAGTATTAGAAGGAGACCGGAAGCCGGATGAAGGTGGTCTTTCATGTGTTTAAGCTCGAGGATCTGGCGATCTATCGAGAAGTTTTATCAAGATAGATTACAGACAGCGTCCCGGTCTGGCATCCGTAATACGGTTTCCGTCATAGACAAGCTCTCCACCCACATACACGCCTACAATTCCCTGCGCAATCCGTGTTCCATCCTCAAAATCAGCCGTGTCCTGTAATCTTGTTTCATCGAGAAGCACAAGATCGGCATCGTATCCGTCCCGGATCAGCCCTTTTTTTTCCAGTTTCCAGACGGAGGCGGTAAGTCCGGTCTGTTTGTGGACGGCTTCTTCTGGGGAGATAAGCTGTCTGCGCAGGGCAAAATCAGCCAGTGGCTTAATAAAGCTTCCGTAAGCTCTCGGATGTGCAGGCCCTTTCGCCTCGGAGCAGATCGTATCTGAGCCGATCATGGCATAAGGACTCCGGTAAATGGCGAGCATGTCCTCCTCTGACAGCGAAAAGTAGCTTGCCATGCAGGCAAAATTGTTTTCTAACAGCAGGTCGAAATAGGTATCGAACGCATTTTTCCCGACGAGGTCGGCATACTCCTGCACGGTCTTTCCGACTGCATCCGGTGTGGATGGGGCGGAGGAGATCAGAATCTTGTGGAAACCACCGGTATTTAAGTACGGATTGTCATAGGAAGCCGGATCGATCTGCATCTCTTTGCGGATCTTTGCGCGGCTGACCGGATCTGACAACAGTGTGGCAAGATGTGCATTCCCCTCGGAAAAATAGTGAGGCGGGATGCAATTGTCCAGATTCGTCATGGTCGCATGGTACGGGTACATATCCAGATGGACGGAAATGCCCTCTTTTCTGGCATTTTCGATCAGCTTTAAGGTCTTCGCGGAGAGCCCCCAGTTCTTTTTTCCACAGATTTTGTGATGGGAGATGACGAGGGTGACACCGGACTGCCTTGCAACTTCGATGGAGTCTGCGACAGATTTGATCGAATCATCCGCCTCATTGCGCATATGGGTCGCATAAATGCCACCATATGGAGCCATGACTTTGCATAGTTCGATCAGCTCGTTCTGGTCACAATAAGCCCCCGGAATATATACAAGCCCGGAGGACATGCCGCGTGCACCGTGCTCCATGGCTTCCTTTAAAAGCTGCTTCATCTCTTTGAATTCATCCGCGGTAGGCTTCCGGTCAGCAACACCCATCACCGCGCTCCGCAGCATACAGTGCCCGGCGAGAAAGGCATAGTTTGTCACTTTCGCAGCTTTTTTTGCATAGCTTTCAAATGCTTCCATGGAAACAAACTCTGGAAGCACACCCCGGATTCTCTCCGAGATAAACCCGCCCAGCACCTCCTCACTCACCGCAAAATCCGTCCGGCTAACCGGAAACAGTGAGAAGCCGCACTGTCCGCACACTTCCGTGGTCACACCCTGTGAGATTTTTCCAATATAAGCAATCTCGGGATTCGCCCCGATGCACAGATCTGAATGCGCATGTGAATCAATAAATCCTGGGCAGAGGGTAAGCCCGGTTCCATCTATGACAGCTTTTGTGGCATTTCCAGCAGGAACCGCCTCTGTCAGATAGAGCTTTCCATCTATCACATGTACGTTGCCATAGAAAGCAGGAGCACCGGAACCGTCGATTATTTTTACATTTTTGATATAAAATTCATTCATAGGGGAAAAATCCTTTCGATTGTTGATGGTTCTATTATAACCGCATATTGCAGAAAAGATAGGAGTGAAATTTGGAAAACTGGGGGTTAGACGACTAAGGGACGCTGCCGAGCGATAGGCTATGTGAGCCAAAAGAGAGCGGTACTTCCTGGTATATTGTAATTGACTCATCTAACAGTCAATTACAATATACCTTTTTTCTA
>CAKRFH010000049.1:0-21286 GCA_934320555.1 uncultured Roseburia sp. | reverse complement strand
CAGAACATTTTATAAAAGTTGAGTTCCCATTTTCATTGCCAAAAGATAATATTATCATTGCCAATGGCGATGATAATGGCAATGAAATTGGCGATGATAATTTAGAAATGATGAAGGTCCTAGAATTATTAGAGGAAAATGCTTCTATTACAGCAAAGCAAATGTCAGAGCAAATGGATATAAGTACGAGAAAGGTAAGCCGTCTTATAAAAGCATTAAAAGAAAGTGGAAAAATTATCAGAGTAGGATCTGACCGAAAGGGGTATTGGAAAATCATTCGGTAGAGAGGGAAAGGCATTTAATGAACATAGACGCATATAATCTGGATTCTCTTCGCGCATTAGTGCGTAAACTGGAAAAGGAAAACCAAAATCTGAAACAGAAATTAAAGGAAGCCAATATTCCGTATAGTTCAGAAAATATTTTTGCTGAATCCTCAGAAGAAAATGCAGAATATGATCTGGATCAGGGAGGCAGAATCATGGAACGCTATATTACGGAAAATATGGCAAAATGGTATTTTTCTATGTTCTGGGGAAGAGACGATGTGTATGCGAAACGTGGAAGCAAAGGAGGTTATTTCCCACAATGCAATAATCGCTGGAATGACAGGTTGTGCCCGAAGCAAAAGAAGATCAAAATGGCATGTGAAGCTTGTGAACATAAAGAATGGATAAAACTTACGCTAGACAAAATTGTTGCACATTTGGTGGGATATAAAGAAGATGGATCAGATGTATTAGGTGTGTATCCATTATTGCCAGATGGCACGTGCCGATTTTTGGTATTTGATTTTGACAATCATGAAAAGGGAGCACAGGAAACAGATTTTGCAAATACAGATAATGAGTGGAAAGACGAAGTGAATGCACTCAA
This sequence comes from uncultured Roseburia sp., assembly GCA_934320555.1. Taxonomy (GTDB): domain Bacteria; phylum Bacillota; class Clostridia; order Lachnospirales; family Lachnospiraceae; genus Roseburia. The sequence continues at coordinate 20,410 of CAKRFH010000049.1, read as the reverse complement.
AAAAATATGTGAAATAAATGGAATAAGACCTTTGGTAGAGCGTTCGCGTTCCGGACGAGGAGCTCATGTGTGGATATTTTTTAAGAAACCAATACCAGCATCTGTAGCTAGAAATTTTGGATTTATGTTGTTGGATAAAGGTTCGGCTTCTGTAAATATGAAATCATTTCATTATTATGACCGTATGTATCCTTCACAGGATGTGGCAAGCAGTATTGGAAATTTAATTGCATTACCTTTGCAGGGACAGGCACTGAAAAAAGGAAATAGTGCATTTGTAGATGAAAACTGGAATGCATATCCAGATCAATGGAATATTTTGCTGAATCATACCAAAAAACTTGAGTTAGAAGAAATTGAACAATACATGAAAAATTGGAAAAGCGAGATGTTTTCTTCTGTCGCTGAAGATCGTATTGACACGTTTGAAAACCGTCCAAAGCCTTGGAAGAAAAAAGAAAAGTTTTCTGTCAGTGATGTTACAGGCAAATTACATATTGTACTGGGAGATGGTGTATATGTAGATACTTTGAACCTTACACCCAAAATCCAAAATCAGATTCGAAGTATGGCAGCTTTTGATAATCCGCTATATTATAAAAACAAAAGAATGGGTTACTCAAATTATTATAATTTCAGCGCAGTTTATATAGGAAAAGATGAGAATGGATATATTGGTCTACCAAGGGGGCTGAAAGAAAAGATAATAGTTGAATGTGATAATGCAGGAATAGAATATGATATTGAAGATTGCCGTGAAAAGGGACGTCCAATTCGAGTTGTTTTTAACGGGGATTTACGAATGCAGCAGGATTTGGCGGCACAGAGGATGTTGGCATATGATAACGGAATATTAAGTGCTGCTACTGCTTTTGGAAAAACAGTAGTTTGTAGTTATTTGATTGCAGAAAGAAAAGTGAATACTCTGATATTATTGCAAAGTAAAGATTTATTGGAACAGTGGGTAGAAGAATTGAATCGTTTTTTAATAATTGATGAAGAACTACCTACTTATGCGACAAAAACAGGCAGGCTAAAGAAAAGAAGTAGTATCATCGGTGTGTTGCATGGTGGGAAAAATAGTTTAACAGGAATTGTGGATGTGGCAATGGTTGGCTCAGTATACAGTAAGGGGATGTTTCATGAGTTACTGAATACATATGGAATGGTCATTATGGACGAATGCCATCACGCAGCATCAAATACAGCGGTAGAAGTTTTACAAAAAGTAAATGCCAGATATGTTTATGGCGTATCAGCAACGATAAAAAGAGATGATCATTTGGAAAAGATTATCTATATGCTCTTAGGTCCAGTGCGTCATAAAGTTACTGCAAAAGAGCGAGCAATAGAACAGGGTATTTCGCATTTGGTTTATCCTAGATATACAAGAATTGCTGATACAATGGAATCGAAAAAAGATGTCAATACAGCTTTTGACATTATAAGTAAAAGTAGCTTAAGGAATGAACAGATAGAAGCAGACATACAGGAGTGTATCTGTAACGGAAGAACACCGGTAATTTTGACAAGATATAAAGAACAGGCAAAAATATTATATGAAAATTTACAGGAAACGTCAGATTATGTATTTCTTCTATATGGAAATAATACAGATAAAGTCAATAAAGAGATAAGAGAAAAAATAAAACTTGTTCCAAGAGACAAAAGTATGGTTCTCATTGCAACCGGGCAGAAAATAGGGGAAGGCTTTGATTGCCCGAGACTGGACACTTTGATGCTTGCAGCACCTGTATCATTCCCAGGAAGACTGGAACAGTATGTTGGACGATTGAATCGTGATTATCCTGAAAAGAAGGATGTCATTGTTTATGATTACATTGATTCACACATGTATTATTTTAACAAAATGTATACAAAACGGTTACGTACCTATAAGAAAATAGGATTTGATATAATAAGTGGGAATCAAAAAGAAAAACAGACGGTTAATGCAATTTACAGTGCTGATAATTATACGGATATTTTTGAACGAGATCTTGCAGAAGCCAATAACAGCATTATTATTTCAAGTCCGGCAGTTACATCAGATAAAATTGAACGCCTTATTCAAATTCTGAAGCCAAGACAGGAAGCAGGAGTAAGAGTAAGTGTAATGCTGACAGATCCAGAAAATAGATGGTATGGCAATACAGATTTTTACTTGAGTTTGGTTGAAAAAATGAAAGAAGTTGGAATACAGATAATCATAACAAAAGAAGATAAAGAATGTTTTGCGATTATAGACCGAGAATTAGTCTGGCATGGTGGAATGAATTTATTAGGTAAAGTAGATGCATGGGACAATTTGATAAGAATTAAGTCGGAAAGTATCGCGCAGGAGTTGATGGGAATGATGCAGGAAGAATCCCGATTTTAAAGTGGTCAAATTCGACCACCTTAAAACCAGGAAGGAAGCCCATCAGTAATAAAACCCTTCCTGTCGAAGCAGCTTCACAAACTCAAAAATCTGCTTCTCATCCACATCGAATGGAAAAACAAAGGAAAACCCGATTTCTTTTTCCTCGCAGGCACGGATATTCTCCTGCAATTCCTGCAAGGTCTGTCCTGAATGGTAGAAGTCTGCAAGGTAATCCTCCACACCGTAAGCCTCGAATTCATATCCGGCAAACTTTTCAAAAGAATAGGTCAATGCGGCATTGCGTTCCAACTTTGTGGAGATGGTGATTTTGTCAAATGGAATCTCGATATCGCAAAGACCTTTTACATCGATCACCGGGATGGGATAGGATTCCCGGAACCAATTTCCGGTTTCATCCATATGATAATGCCCGTTATACCAGCCGGATTCCAGTTTGAAGATTCTGTGAGACAGGGCACGGACGAGTTCTGCCTGTTTGGATTCCAAACGGTAATAAACGATATTGATTTCATTTAATATTTGCTTGTCCATCCAATTGTCCTCCCTGTATTCGAATGCAGCAATATTGGATAACTATAGCATAAAAAAGTAAATGAGTCTACCATCTGGAAACCAAATGTGTCGTTGAGGGAGAATGTGGGCATAATTTAAGTTTCGCTAAGCTTCCCCAGTTGAGAAATCCCCCACACTTTGATACAATAAGCCAATATGGCACAAAACAGAAAAAAACGCGGCCACAACAAAAAGATTTTACATGGGAGAAATCAAAACAATCTATTATGGAAGCAAATTTAACAAAAGGACCAATTTTAAAAACACTGACGAAGCTTGCCATCCCGATCATGGCATCGTCGTTTCTTGGAACATTTTACAATATCACCGATATGGCGTGGATCGGGATGCTTGGATCAAAAGCGGTTGCGGGTGTCGGAGTCGGAGGTATGTTCACATGGCTCTCACAGGGGCTGGCATCCATGGCGCGCATGGGAGGACAGGTGCAGGTGGCACAGTGCATCGGCCGCGGCGAGCGGGACAAAGCGCACGGATACGCGCAGGCTGCGATCCAGCTGTCCACATTTATGGGACTTGCATATGCGGTTCTGATCCTGATTTTTGTGCATCCGCTGGTCGGATTTTTCCAGTTAGAGGAAGGAGAAGCGCTCACGGCGGCGCTGTCTTACACAAAGATTGCATGTGGACTGATCGTATTTTCGTTTCTTACGGTGACGCTGACCGGAATCTATACAGCGCAGGGGGATTCGAAGACACCTTTTGTGGCTAATCTGATCGGACTGATCCTGAATATGATCCTGGATCCTCTGCTGATTTTGGGACCGGGACCACTTCCAAGACTTGGTGTGACGGGAGCTGCGGCTGCAACGGTGACAGCGCAGGCGGTTGTCATGGGCATTATGCTTATCGGTATCGTGGTGCAGAAGAAGGAGAACGTCTTGAAAGGAATCCGTCTGTTTACAGTAATTCCACAGGAATATCTGCGTGGAATCTGTAAGATCGGAGTCCCGACAGCATTACAGGGCATGGTGTACTGCTTTATTTCCATGATCCTGACGCGTATGGTATCCGGTTTCGGAGCGGAGGCGATCGCGACACAGAGAGTGGGAGGACAGATCGAATCTATCTCCTGGAATACGGCGGATGGCTTTGGCGCGGCGCTGAATGCTTTCATCGGGCAGAATTACGGTGCGGGAAAAATGAACCGTGTGAAAAAGGGATATAAGGCTTCCTTATGGACGGTAGGAATCTGGGGTCTTTTGATTACCCTGCTGTTCGTGTTCGCTCCGCATAAGATCGCGGGAATCTTTTTCCATGAGCAAAAAGCAATCGAGACAGCGGTCGGATACCTGGTCATTGTGGGCTTGAGTGAATCATTTCTGTGTGTGGAGATGATGACAGTCGGGGCACTGTCGGGACTTGGAAAGACGCGTCTTTGCAGTATCATCAGTATCACATTTACCGCGATGCGCGTGCCGGTTGCGGTGCTTTTGAGCCGGACGGTTCTGGGATTAAATGGTATCTGGTGGACAATCACGGTGACTTCTGTGGTAAAAGGAATTCTTTTTGTGATAACATTCCTCTGGCTCACCGGAAAACATGGAAAAAAAGAAGCAGACCGGATTGCCGTCTGCAAATAAAAAACAGGCGAATGAGAAAAAATGGAATGCAAACATTGTAATTTTCTGCCTGTATGATAAGATAAAAGTAAGAACTATGATAAATTAAAATATGCCAATTGTATCAGAAGAATACAAGATTTAAAGTGTATAAAAAGCATAGGAAAAGCAAAACGCAGGGGGCATGAAAGATGTATTATTTCATCGTAAATGAACATTCCAGAAGCGGAAAAGGAGCAAAGATCTGGCGGGAAGTGGAAGCGGTCTTAAAGGAACGGAAGATTTCCTACCAGGCATATAAAACAGAATATGAAGGACATGCATGTAAACTGGCACACGATATCTGTGAGCTGCCGGAGGATGACATCCGGCTGATCGTGCTCGGCGGGGACGGAAGTGCCAATGAAGTGCTAAATGGCATGACGCATTTCGAGAAGGTGAAGTTTGGTGTGATTCCGACCGGATCCGGTAATGACCTCGCGAGGGGGCTTGGCATCAAGGGAAGCCCGACCGAGCAGTTAGAAGCGATCTTAAGCTGTGAAAAAGAGTTTGTGATGGATCTTGGGGAAGTGAGCTGGAATGGCGGCAAGAAGCCGCGACTGTTTGCCATCAGTGCAGGGACCGGGCTTGATGCATTAGTGTGCAAGAAAGCGTTAAAGTCTGCGCTGAAAGATTTTTTAAACAAGATTCATCTTGGAAAGCTGACATACATCCTGTTGACGATTGAGTCCCTTTTTACTATGGAGACGACAGACGGAGCCGCTGTCGCTGATGGAAAGGGGCAGAAGAATATGAAGAAGATGATTTTTTGCGCAGCGATGAACTTTCGCGCGGAGGGCGGTGGCGTCCCGATGGCACCGGCGGCAGATGCGCAGGATGGGAAGCTTTCTGTGTGCTGTGCTTACGGTATTCCAAAGTGGAGGACGTTTTTCTGCCTGCCGCTTCTTATCACGGCAAAGCATCTTTTTATCAGGGGATTTGAGGTGACGGACTGCGCAGAGTATGACCTGAAACTGAGACACCCGATGGTGCTTCATGCGGACGGGGAGTATTGCGGGGATGTGACGGAGATGCATTTTAAATGTCTGCTTGGCATGCTGCATGTGTTAAAATAAGGGCTGTGGAATAAAAAAAGATACCCTGCATATAGATGTTGTAACAGGATTTTTGTGAAAATCAAACATCTATATGGAGGGATTTTTTTATGGCGGATGCTGCTGAAAATAAGGAATATAATCTCTATCGGGATATCCGGAACCGGACGAACGGGGAAGTGTATCTTGGCGTAGTGGGACCTGTCCGGACGGGAAAATCCACGTTTATCAGGCGTTTTATGGAACTGCTCGTGCTTCCGTTTATGGAGGATGAGCAGGAAAAAAAGAGGGCGCTCGACGAGCTGCCACAGGCGGCTGCCGGAAAAACGGTGATGACGACGGAACCGAAGTTTATCCCGAAGCAGGCCGCGTCCATACGTGTGCAGGGAGAGAGTGCGGGCGAGGCAGCACCGGTGGTGAAGGTGCGGCTCGTGGACTGCGTTGGTTTTCTGGTGGACGGGGCATCCGGATATCTTGAGGACGGCGGCAAGCGGATGGTGAAGACTCCATGGTTTCCGGAGGAGATCCCGTTCGAGGAGGCAGCTGCGTTCGGCACGCAGAAGGTGATCAAAGAGCATGCGACGATCGGGATTGTGGTGACGACGGACGGCACGATCGGGGAGCTTTTGCGGGAAGATTATGCTGCAGCGGAAGAGCGGACGGTGAAGGAACTGAAAACGATCGGAAAGCCATTTGTCATACTGCTAAATTCCACAAGACCGTACGCGAAGGAGACGGAAGAACTTGCCGGACAGCTTTCAGAAAAGTATAAGACGACGGTCATTCCGGTTAGCTGTGAACAGCTCCGCAGGGAAGATGTGACAAAAATCATGGAAGGAATCTTAGGGGAATTTCCGGTGGAACGGGTCGAATTCTACATTCCGAAGTGGACGGAGATGCTGCCTGCCGAACATCCGGTGAAAAAAAGGCTGATCGAACATGCGGCAGAAATCTTAGGACAGTTTGACAGAGCCGCGGATGTCGGGAAAATGGAATACCAGACAGACGAGATCGTGACAAAGGTGAAAACGGAGCGGATGTCTCTGTCGGAGGGGATTGTGAGTGTTTCCCTGGAAGTGTCAGAAGCGTGTTATTATGAAAATATGAGTGAGATGACAGGTGTTACAATTCAGGGTGAATATGAGCTGATTTCCCTCGTGCGGGAGCTTGCAGCAAAGAAGGAAGCATATGAAAAAGTTGCTTCTGCCTTCGAACTTGTGCAGGCAAAAGGCTACAGTGTCGTGAACCCGGAGCTTTCGGATATTAAAATGGAGGAGCCGGTGCTCATCCGCCATGGCAACAAATTCGGGGTGAAAATGAGGGCAGTATCCCCGTCCATACATATGATCCGGGCTAATATTGAAACCGAGATCGCACCGATCGTCGGAAGTGAGGAGCAGGCAAATGACCTGATCCGCTATATTGAGGAAGGGCAGCAGAGCAGCAGGGGTGTCTGGGATACTAACATTTTTGGAAAGACTGTCGGGGAGCTGATGGAGGACGGCATCCGGAGTAAGATTGCGATGATGGATGATGAATGTCAGATGAAATTACAGGATACGATGCAGAAAATTGTAAATGATAATAACGGAGGGATGGTCTGCATTATTATATAGAAAAGATTTTCTGAAGAAAAATCGCGGCAGTCGTTGTGGTTTCCCGGCTGCGGCGATTTCTGCTGTAGACTTTTACAGGTTTTTCTTCTATAATAGACACAGGTTTTGTGCCGGGGAAGCATACAGAAGACAGGAGGATACAGACATGAAGGTAATCTTTGTGCACCATAGCTGCTTTGTCGTGGAAGTGGATGAGAAGGTGCTTATTTTTGACTGGTTTGCGGGAGACCGCGTGAATGGGTATACGTTCCGGGGACAGGTTCCGGAGTATGAGCCTGACACACCGGTCTATGTATTTGCGAGCCACAAGCACCGCGATCATTTTGACATGGACGTGCTCCGCTGGGTGGAAAAGTATCCGAAGATTCAATATATTTTTTCGAAGGACTGCAAGATGACCCCTCATTTTCTGGAAAAACACGGATTTGACCCGGATGTACAAAAGAGGATCACTTATGTGAGTGCTTGTGAAAAATACCAGGTGGATGACCTTGAGATTGAGACACTGCGTTCCACGGATGCGGGCGTTGCTTTCTATGTGAAGACAAACGGGGCAAGCTTTTACCATGCGGGAGATTTGAATAACTGGAAGTGGGACGGTGCAGGAGAACTGGTCAATGGCATCATGGACGTCAATTATAGAAACCAGATCAAGAGGCTGGCAAAGAAGGATATCAACCTTGCATTTGTGCCGTTTGATCCGAAGCTTGGCGAGTATCAGTCTCTTGGCATGCAGTATTTTCTGGAACACACGGATGCAGAATATGTGTTCCCGATGCATATGTGGCAGGATTATTCCGGAATACAGCCTTTTATCAAAAGACTGAGCAACAAAGCAATGGCGGAGCGGGTTGTGCCGGTCGTGCATGAGAATCAGGAATTTGATATTTTAGAAGAGTAAAGAAAAACATGCGCGGAATCAATGGGAATACTTGACGATGCGAGAAGAAGTGAGCTATAATAAATAAATTGTGAGCCGGCTTTCATTTTTGCAGAGCAGGGGTGATGGCCACAGCAGAAAGGCAGGTAGAAGAAATGGCATTTTTGGCATCATTTTTACAATATGCGATCATTATGGTGATTCTGGCGGCGATTGCAGTCGCGGGAGTTTTTGCTGGAAAAGCACTGCGCGCACGCAAAGATGCGAAGACAGCGGCAGAAGCCGGTGAAGCAGAAAGCAAATAAGTAATTTCGTAAAGAAATGATAAAAAGTACGGCAGATAAGATCCGTACAGAAGATTTTGGAGGAACTTAGTCGTGAAGAAATTTTACGGTGAAAACGAATTGCGAAGAATGTACCTTGATTTTTTCGAGAGCAAGGGACATCTTAAAATGAACAGCTTTTCATTGGTACCACACAATGATAACAGTTTATTACTGATCAATGCAGGTATGGCACCACTGAAGCCTTACTTTACAGGACAGGAGATCCCGCCACGCAGAAGAGTGACAACCTGTCAGAAGTGTATCCGTACCGGTGATATTGAGAACGTTGGTAAGACAGCAAGACATCTTACCTTCTTTGAGATGCTTGGAAACTTCTCTTTTGGCGATTATTTCAAACATGAAGCAATCGCATGGTCCTGGGAATTTTTGACAAAAGTACTCGGACTTGAGGAAGACCGTTTATATCCGTCTATTTACGGGGAAGATGATGAGGCATTTGATATCTGGACCAAGGAAGTCGGTGTTCCGGCTGAGAAGATTACAAGATTCTACCGTGACCCTGTTACAGGCGAATGTGACAATTTCTGGGAGCACGGCGCTGGTCCTTGCGGTCCATGTTCCGAGATTTACTACGACCGTGGAGAAAAGTATGGCTGCGGTAAGCCGGACTGTAAAGTAGGCTGTGATTGTGACCGTTTCATGGAAGTATGGAACAACGTATTTACCCAGTTCGAGGGAGATGGAAAGGGCGGTTACACAGAACTCTCCCAGAAGAACATTGATACCGGTATGGGACTCGAGCGTCTTGCTGTTGTAATGCAGGATGTGGATTCCGTATTCGATATCGACACTATGAAGGCAATCCGTGACAGAGTATGTGAGCTGTCCGGTAAGAAATATGAAGTGGATGCGTTAGACGATGTCAGCATCCGTCTGATCACAGATCATATCCGTTCTTCCACATTTATGGTCTCTGACGGTATCATGCCATCCAATGAGGGACGTGGCTATGTACTCCGCCGTATCATCCGCCGTGCAGCACGTCATGGAAGAATGCTTGGAATCGACGGCATCTTTATGGCAGAGCTCGCCAAGACCGTAATCAATGAGAGTAAAGATGGTTATCCGGAATTAGAGGAGAAGAAGGACTTCATCTTAAAAGTTCTCGCTCAGGAAGAAGAGAAGTTCGCCAAGACCATCGATCAGGGTCTTGCCATCTTAGAGGATATGGAAAAAGAGATGATTGCAGAGGGCTCTAAAGTATTATCCGGAGACAATGCATTCAAGCTGTATGATACTTACGGATTCCCGATGGATCTGACCGAGGAGATCTTAGAGGAGAAAGGCTTCTCTATTGATGAAGACGGATTTAAAAAGGCAATGGAAGTTCAGAGAACAACCGCCAGAAAGAACCGTAAGACTACCAATTACATGGGAGCTGATGCGACCGTTTACGATGAGATCGATCCTTCCATCACAACAGAGTTTGTCGGTTATGACAAATTAGAGACAGTATCTACGGTTACTGTTCTGACATCCGAGACAGAGATTGTGGAAGCATTATCCGATGGTGAGATCGGAACAATTATTGTAGAGGAGACTCCGTTCTATGCTACGATGGGTGGACAGCAGGGAGACAAGGGTGTGATCTACACTGCTGACGGAACCTTCCAGGTAGAGGATACCATCAAGTTATTAGGCGGCAAAGTCGGACATGTCGGCAAGATGACAGGCGGCATGATTAAGTCCGGAGATAAGGTAACCTTATCTGTGAATGCAGATCTCCGTGCAAAGATCTGTAAGAACCATTCTGCAACACATTTATTACAGAAAGCACTCCGTGAAGTATTAGGAACCCACGTAGAGCAGGCAGGTTCTTATCAGGATGCCGAGCGTACCCGTTTCGATTTCAGCCATTTCCAGGCTATGACAGCAGAGGAGATTGCAAGGGTAGAGCAGATCGTCAATGAAGAGATTGCAGCAGACCTTGAGGTCCGCACCGATGTCATGACCGTTGAGGAAGCCAAGAAGACAGGCGCTATGGCACTGTTCGGCGAGAAATACGGTGAGAAAGTACGTGTCGTATCCATGGGAGAATTCTCCAAAGAGTTCTGTGGTGGAACCCACGTAAAGCATACAGGTGAGATCGCAGCGTTCAAGATTATTTCCGAGAGCGGTGTGGCAGCAGGTGTGCGCCGTATCGAGGCACTGACCGGCGACAACGTATTTGCTTATTACAAGAATATGGAAGCTGAGTTGGAGAAAGCTGCAAAAGCTGCAAAAGCAACTCCGGCAACATTAGTAGAGAAGATCGAGCATATGATGGCTGAGATCAAGGCGTTAAATGCTGAGAACGAAGCATTAAAGAGTAAAGCTGCCAAAGAGGCACTCGGCGATGTCATGGATCAGGTTGTGGAAGTAAACGGCGTGAAGCTTCTTGCCACAAGCGTTGCAGGCGTTGACATGAACGGGTTGAGAGACCTTGGCGACCAGTTGAAGGGCAAGCTTGGCGAAGGTGTCGTTGTCCTTGCATCGGAAGCAGACGGCAAAGTAAACCTTGTCGTAATGGCAACAGAGGAAGCGATGAAGAAGGGTGCCCATGCAGGAAACCTGATCAAAGCGATTGCCGGCAAAGTCGGCGGTGGCGGCGGTGGACGTCCGAACATGGCACAGGCCGGCGGCAAGAACCCGGCAGGTATCCCGGATGCAATCGCAGAGGCGAAGGCTGCGTTAGAAGGTCAGATAAAATAAGCAAAATAATAAAATTGTCTGAATTTTTCAAAATATAAGAAAAACTCTTGACGAGAAAAAAATATGTGCTATAATTAACTACAGTGCAATGAGATTTACCCAAACAGTTGAATATGCACAATACGCAACTGGAGGGAGGTTAGGTGTGAGATAATGTCTAGTGTAATAGTAAAAGAGAACGAGACTTTAGATAGCGCTTTACGTAGATTTAAGAGAAACTGTGCTAAAGCAGGTATCCAGCAGGAGATTCGTAAAAGAGAACACTACGAAAAACCAAGCGTAAGACGTAAGAAAAAATCTGAAGCAGCAAGAAAAAGAAAATACAATTAATGCACTTGAAGCTGTCGCGTAAGCGGCAGCTTCTTTTTTTGGTCTGAATATTGATAACAAATCCGGGTTTGTGTGGGAGCCTACGCTGCCGGGCGAGAGGTTATGTAAGCCAGGGATGGGTGGGACTTCCTCCAGATTTCCATTGGGCTGAGAACTCCGATGAGCCTCAAGCGGATTCTCGAAGCCGTTGCTGAGAGAATCTGCTGCTCTGAGGCTCATCGGAACTCTTAACGTAACTGGATTTTGGAGGGAGCACACCGCACTTTCGGCTCACAGCCTATCGTCAGGGCGGCTACGCAATCTATCCCAAGGCGGGAAGGTTAGCCACTCGCCTTGGGATAGATTCGCTTCCCTGTAGAGAAAAACTTAGATAGATGCTGTTTACCGTGCTCGGATTCTGCCATTCCTTCGGTCGGCAGAATCCAGGCTTCGTATGCTGTTATCCATATGCAAGGGCGAATGACAACCTCTGGATTTTACGAGAAGTTTACAATCAGAAAACAAAATAAATACAATAAATGCGATATTTTCGTTGACACGCATACCGCCGTATGCTACAATTCTTTTCGTGTGAAAAACGATGAAAAGAACACTCTGTGCACTTTTCATTGTCAGGAATTCAATATCGTTTTTTCATGCAAATGTATGACCACCCACAGCAGTGGGGCAGCCTAACGGACAGGCGGGTCGGTTGCCGGTGTGGTTTGGGAGACCACGTTATTGATTGAGTTAGAAGCTCAAATTTTATAAGTTGATTACTTTATAATCAGTGTGTAAGCACATCATCTTGTGAAACGGTCAATAAAGAGTGACATATATTTGCAACTGCAAAGCAGGCAGGGGGAGGCGAAAACCGCCTGAAGCCCGCAGAGATAGAAGCAGAGATACTTTGAAAACGATATTTGAAATCGCATGGACAGAGAAGAATACGATGAAAATAGAGCAGACAAAGATTGACAGGGATGATTGCGCGTGCAGTCATCTTTTTTTATGCCAATAGAATGCTCGCGAAGTGTGCATTCTATTGTTTGTTGCTTTTGAAAGCGGAGTGTCTGCTTGTGGATATTCCGCCGGGGAATACAGACAGTCTGGAAATCCACTGTCAGGAAACATGGAGAGAGAAATGGACAGAGAGAATCAGAAGAGGGCTCCAATTTATGAAGCACTGGAAAAATTTAGAAAACAGCGCGTGGTACCATTTGACGTGCCGGGACATAAAAGAGGGAGAGGCAATCCCGAATTAGTTGAGCTGCTAGGAGAAAAATGTGTCGGAATCGATGTGAATTCCATGAAGCCGCTTGATAACCTGTGTCACCCGGTTTCAGTGATCCGGGATGCGGAGGAGCTTGCCGCGGATGCATTTGGCGCGGAGCATGCATTTCTTATGGTCGGAGGGACGACCTCAGCGGTGCAGAGCATGATTTTATCGGTCTGTAAGAGAGGGGATAAGATTATTCTTCCGAGAAATGTACATAAAAGTGCGATCAATGCGCTTGTGCTGTGCGGTGCAATACCAGTTTACGTGAATCCGGAAGTGAATTCCATGCTCGGGATCTCCCTTGGAATGGAAGTTCCGTGTGTGGAGCAGGCAATTAAGGAGAATCCGGATGCGGTGGCAGTGCTTGTCAACAATCCGACTTACTATGGTATCTGCTCAGATTTACGCTCTATCGTAAAGATCGCGCATGAGCATGGCATGAAAGTGCTTGCGGATGAGGCGCACGGCACACATCTGTACTTCGGGAAGGATCTCCCGGTGTCCGGAATGGCGGCAGGGGCAGACCTTGCGGCGGTTTCCATGCACAAATCAGGAGGAAGCCTGACGCAGAGTTCTATTTTGCTTGTGAACAAAGGAATAAATGCGGATTATGTGAGACAGATCATCAACCTGACCCAGACAACAAGCGCATCGTACCTGTTACTGTCAAGCCTTGACATTTCCAGAAGGAACTTAGCGCTCCGTGGGGAGGAGTCTTTTGCCAAAGTCTCTCAGATGGCAGAGTATGCCAGAAATGAGATCAACAATATCGGTGGATATTATGCCTATGGCAAAGAGCTGGTAAACGGTGCAAGCGTCTATGACTATGATGTGACAAAACTGTCGATTTACACACTTGGAATCGGGCTTGCCGGAATCGAGGTGTACGATCTTTTACGGGATGAGTATGATATCCAGATCGAGTTCGGAGATATCTGTAATATATTGGCATATATTTCAATCGGAGACCGGATACAGGATATTGAGAGACTGGTTGGGGCGCTGGCAGATATTGCAAGGCTTTATAAAAAAGACAGAGCCGGATTGCTGTCAGGAGAGTATATTGCACCGAAAGTCATTCGCTCTCCACAGGATGCATTCTATGCACAGAAACGTTCACTTCCGATCCGTGAGACAAAAGGCTGTATCTCCGGAGAATTTGTGATGTGTTATCCACCGGGAATTCCGATTTTAGCGCCTGGTGAGATGATCACAGAGGAGATCATCGAATATATCATCTATGCGAAGGAGAAGGGGTGTTCCATGCAGGGAACGGAAGACCCGGCAGTGGAGCATCTGATGGTGTTAGAACAGGAAGGCTGAATCGGCAGGCATACGATACATAAATGAAAAAACAGGGAGAAAGACAGAGATGGAAATGTGGTTTTCCGAGCTTCATACTTCAAATGTGAAGCTCTCAATGAGAATAGAGAAGCAGCTATTCAGCGGAAACAGCGACTGTCAGAGAATAGACGTGTTGGAATCCGTGGAATTTGGAAAGTTCTTAGCGCTCGACGGGGATATCCTTTTTTCAGAAAAAGATGAGTTTATCTACGATGAGATGGTGACGCATGTCCCGATGGCAGTACATCCGAGTGTGAGACATGTCTTAATCATCGGAGGCGGTGACGGCGGTGTGGCGAAGGAGCTCACACGCTATGCGACGATTGAAAAAATTGATGTGGTAGAGCCGGATGAGATGCTGGTGGAAGTATGTAAGGAGCATTTTCCGGAGCTTGCATGCGGACTTGATGATCCGCGTGTGAACGTCTACTATCAGGATGGACTTCGTTTCCTTAGAAACAAAACAGAAGAGTATGACCTGATCATCAATGATGCGACGGATCCGTTCGGACATACGGAAGGACTTTTTACAAAAGAATTTTACGGAAGCTGTTACAAGGCGCTGAAGGAGGACGGGATTATGGTGTACCAGCACGGAAGCCCGTTCTACGATGAAGATAAAGAAGAGTGCATGAAGATGCACCGGAAAGCATTCCGGGCATTCCCAGTCAGCCGTGTGTATCAGGCACATATCCCGACGTGCTCGTCCGGCTACTGGCTGTTCGGTTTTGCATCGAAGAAGTACCATCCGCTTGAGGATCTGCGGGAAAAAGAGTGGAAAAAGCTCCAGATTCCGACCCGGTATTATACGACGAACCTTCACCGGGGAGCTTTCATGCTTCCAAAATATCTGGAAGACATGTTAGAAGACGAGGAAGACCGGTAGAATATACGCAGACAATCCATAATTGCGATACTCTTAGGAAACATATACAAATAGAATGCACGCTTCGCGAACATTCTATTGTCATGTATTGGATTGCGCACAATCTTCACCAGATAAAGATGAGTATCGCAATTGTTGATAGAAATAAACATAAAAAAGGAGAAATGAAAATGAGCAGAGTAATGATTATCGGATGTGGAGGCGTTGCCTCCGTTGCAATTGCAAAATGCTGCCAGAACAGCGACGTATTTACGGAGATTATGATCGCGAGCAGAACTAAGTCCAAATGTGACGCGGTAAAGGAGAAGCTTCAGCCGACAACAAAGACCGTAATTACAACAGCACAGGTGGATGCGGACAATACAGAGGAACTGATCGCACTGATCAATGCGTACAAACCGGATGCTGTTTTAAATGTGGCACTGCCATATCAGGATCTGACGATCATGGATGCCTGCCTTGCAACAGGCGTGGATTATATCGATACCGCCAACTACGAGGCTGAGAACACAGATGATCCGGAGTGGAGAAAAATCTATGAGGAGCGCTGCGAAAAAGAGGGATTTACTGCATATTTTGATTACTCCTGGCAGTGGGCATATAAGAAAAAATTCGAGGAGGCTGGAATCACAGCAATTCTTGGAAGCGGATTTGATCCGGGTGTGACAAGTGTTTATTCTGCGTATGCGTTAAAGCACTATTTTGACGAAATCCATTACATTGATATCTTAGACTGCAACGGCGGCGACCATGGCTACCCATTTGCAACAAACTTTAATCCGGAGATCAACTTAAGGGAAGTGTCTGCGATGGGATCTTACTGGGAGGATGGTCACTGGGTAGAAGTAGAGCCAATGTCCATCAAGCGCGAGTATGATTTCCCGGAAGTCGGCGAGAAGGATATGTATCTGCTTCATCATGAGGAGATCGAGTCCCTTGCAAAAAATATTCCGGGCGTGAAGCGGATCCGTTTCTTCATGACATTCGGACAGAGCTACTTAACCCATATGAAATGCCTGGAAAATGTCGGCATGCTTTCCACAACACCGATTAACTTTGAGGGAAAAGAGATCGTGCCGATCCAGTTCTTAAAAGCACTGTTGCCGGATCCGGCAAGCCTTGGACCAAGAACCGTTGGAAAAACAAATATCGGCTGTATTTTCAAGGGTGTAAAAGACGGAAAAGAGAAGACCATCTATATTTATAATGTATGCGATCATCAGGAGTGCTACAAAGAGGTTGGTTCCCAGGCAATTTCCTACACAACAGGTGTGCCGGCGATGATCGGAACGATGATGGTAGTGGAAGGTCTCTGGAAGAAACCGGGCGTCTTCAACGTAGAGGAGTTCGATCCGGATCCATACATGGAAGCATTAAATAAATGGGGACTTCCATGGGTCGTATGTGAGAACCCACAGGAAGTTGAGTAAAGGCACAGCGAAAGAAATAACACAAAAAGAAATGGACAGACAGAATGAGAATCGAAGAATTAAAGACACCATGTTATGTCATAGATGAAAAACAGTTGAAGAATAATCTTTCCATCCTCCGGAAGGTGGAGCAGGATACCGGATGTAAAATCCTTCTCGCGCAGAAAGCGTTTTCCTGCTTTTATGAATACCCTCTGATCGGACAGTATATCAGTGGAACGACGGCGAGCGGGCTTTATGAGGCACGCCTTGGAAAAGAGGAGATGGGAAAAGAGAACCATGTTTTTGCCCCGGCTTATAAAGAGGAGGATGTGAGGGAGCTGGTAAAAATCTGTGACCACATGGTCTTTAATTCCTTTTCTCAGTTGGAAAAATATAAAGATCTCTGTAAAAATATCAGCATCGGCATCCGCATCAATCCGGAGTGCTCCACGCAGGGAGACCATGCAATTTATGATCCGTGTGCAGAAGGTTCCAGACTTGGTGTGACGATAGAGAAGTTTAAGGAACAGTTTACCGATGATATGTATGCATATGTGGACGGACTGCATTTTCACACGCTCTGCGAGCAGAATGCGGATGACCTTGCAAAGACGCTTGAGGCGGTGGAAGAAAAGTTTGGTTCTTATCTGTACCGGATGAAATGGCTGAATTTCGGTGGTGGACATCATATCACGAGGGCAGATTATGATGTGGAGCTGTTGGAAAAATGTATTCGCCATATGAAGGAAACCTATGATCTTGAGATCTATCTGGAACCGGGCGAGGCGGTTGCGCTGAATGCGGGATATCTTGCCACAACGGTTCTGGATGTGGTGGAAAATGGCACAAAGACGCTGATTTTAGATGCGTCTGCTGCCTGTCATATGCCGGATGTGCTTGAGATGCCGTACCGTCCGCCGTTAAAGGATTCCGGCATGCCGGAGGAGAAGGCATACACATACCGGTTGTCTTCTTTTACCTGTCTGGCGGGTGATATTATCGGCGACTATTCTTTTGACACAGAAAAAAAGACCGGTGACAGGCTGTACTTCGAGGATATGGCGATCTATTCCATGGTGAAAAATAACACCTTTAACGGGATTCCACTGCCGGATATTGCAGTGATGGAGGAAAATGGAGACTGTAAAGTGATCCGAAGCTTTGACTATGAGGATTTTAAGGGCAGACTGTCATAAGATATCATGTGCAGAAAAAGAAAAACGGAGAGATGCAGGAAAAATATGAGAATTGAGAAGAAAACCCCACGTCAGGATGGCTTCTACATGCCGGGAGAATTCGAACCGCAGGATGGTGTACTCTTAATCTGGCCGAAGCGCCCGGGCTCCTGGCCGTATGAGGCGAAGGAAGCGCGCAAAGTATTTGCACAGATTGCAAATAAGCTTGCAGAGACAGAAACCGTATATATGCTGACAGAGTCGGAGACGGAAGTGTCTGCAAGAAAGCTTCTGGATGAGAATGTGAAAATTCTGACAATCAGGACAGATGACGCCTGGGCGAGGGATGTCGGACCGACTTTTGTCACGAACGGAAGAGAAGTCCGAGGTGTCAACTGGACGTTTAATGCGTGGGGAGGCACCTTTGACGGCTTATATCAGGACTGGGAACAGGATGATAAGGTGGCAGAGGAATTTTGCAGCCAGACGGGGTATGATTATTATGATGCGGCACCGTTTGTATTAGAGGGCGGCTCCATCCATTCCGATGGGCAGGGAACTGTGATCGTCACGGAAGCGTGTCTGCTCAGCGGCGGGAGAAATCCAGAGCTTTCTAAGGGGCAGATTGAAGAACGATTAAAAGAATATCTCGGCGCAGAGAAGATTATCTGGCTGCCGAACGGAATCTATCAGGATGAGACAAATGAGCATGTGGATAATGTGTGTGCGTTCGTGAAGCCGGGGGAAGTGGTACTGGCATGGACCGAGGATGAGACAGATCCGCAGTATGCGTTGTCTGCGGAAGACCTTGCCGTTTTAGAGCGTGAGACAGATGCAAAGGGCAGAAGATTTACCGTGCACAAAATGCTGATTCCGAAGGAACCGGTATGTATCACAGAGAAAGAGCTTGCCGGATATGTGTTCGAGGAAGGCGAGGATATGCGCGAAGCGGGAGAGCGCCTTGCGGCAAGCTATGTGAATTTTTATATTGGAAATAAGGTGGTGCTTGTGCCACAGTTCGGGGATGAGCATGACATCCTTGCAGTGGAGCTGCTGCAGAAGTTGTTCCCGGAGCGGGAGGTCGTACCTGTTTTTGCAAGGGAGATTATTATTGGTGGTGGGAATATCCATTGTATTACACAGCAGATCCCGGCGAGGAGAGAGTGAAAAATCCATTTTTCAGGTTAAATTTCGGGATAAAAGAATGAGATGCTCAACAGGTCAGATAAAAATAGTTCTGGCAGTTTAGGTACTATTGTTTTGGAGATTTGGACAGATTAAGATCAGGTGAAAAAAGAAATACAGGAAGAAGCAGGAGAAACACATGAATACAGAACAGAATGTAACAGTCGCCGCAGTTCAGATGAAGTGCAGCACGAATGTGAGGGAAAATATAGAGAAGGCGGACCGTCTCGTGCGGGAGGCAGCAGGGAAGGGAGCGCAGATCATCCTGCTTCCGGAGCTGTTCGAGCGGCAGTACTTCTGTCAGGAGCGCAGATATGAATATTATGCCTTTGCACAGCCGGTAGAAGAAAATGAGGCAGTAAAGCATTTTTCCAAGCTCGCAAAAGAGCTTTCCGTCGTGATCCCGGTCAGCTTCTATGAAAAAGACGTCAACCGCCTGTTCAATACGGTCGCAGTGATCGATGCGGATGGAAGTAACCTTGGCATTTACCGCAAGACGCATATCCCGGACGATCATTATTATCAGGAAAAGTTCTACTTTGTGCCGGGGGATACCGGTTTTAAAGTGTTTGATACTGCTTACGGGACAATTGGAGTCGGAATCTGCTGGGATCAGTGGTTTCCGGAGACGGCGCGGGCGATGGCAGTGAAAGGGGCAGAATTTCTGTTTTACCCGACTGCAATCGGAAGTGAACCAATCTTAGAATGCGACAGCATGCCGCACTGGAGGCGGGCAATGCAGGGACATGCAGCAGCCAATCTCATGCCTGTGATCGCAGCCAACCGGATCGGGACAGAGGAAGTGCAGCCGTGTGAGGAAAACGGCGGACAGGAATCAGCGCTGACCTTTTACGGATCCTCCTTTATTACGGATCAGACCGGGGCACTCGTGGCGGAGGCAGACCGGGAGAGTGAGCAGGTGATTCTTGCTACGTTTGACCGAAAGGAGCTGGCAGAGAACCGGTTGTCCTGGGGAATTTTCAGGGATCGAAGACCGGAGTGCTATGGGGATATTTGTAAATAATATTGGAATGAAAAGAGCCATTATGGAGATGAAAATTTCTGTAATGGCTTTTTACCTGGAAATTTTTCACTTGTGTAAAATAATGTGAAATAATAAAAAATATTCATGTAATTTAATGCAGAAATTAGCATGAAATTCGTTGATATTTACACGAATAGATATTATAACTATGTAATATCTAAAAGGTCTGAGCATGTACAGAAAGATTATAAGCTTTTTAGAAGCATGGAAAGAGAGCCCACATCGAAAGCCTATTTTTTTATACCAATGCTTGCAAACTCAGAGCTTGTGGAACTCTTAAAGCAGGCGAACACAGATAGTTTCAAGATGGCGGAGGTTATCGGAGTATCAGAAGCCCAACTTCGTTTTGTAACCAATACTGCATCGGGAATGAGACTTATAAAGTGTAGTTCTGTGGTGATTACGTTTGATAATCAGGTTAGTAAAGATACAGACCTTTACAGCCTGTATAACACTAATATTCACGAAATCATCGAACAAAGAAAACATACAAACGAAAAATGTTAATTCTTTATGAAATCACAAAATTTTGATTGACATATTTTTATATGACAAGTAATATAATATTAAAGACAGGCAACTTGAGTGTCTGCCAAGCGGCAAAGTAAGGTGTTGTGCCAGAGAGCAGTGCC
>CAKRFH010000048.1:0-21554 GCA_934320555.1 uncultured Roseburia sp. | reverse complement strand
ACCTTTATGATCCAATTGAAGAGGATGTGAAAGCCTACTTACGTGGCGAATGATTAAAAACGAATGGAAAAAGATTGGTAAATCTTGCCCCATTTTTTATAACAAACATTTGTTAATAACTTAACGACATGAGAAGCGAAACTCGAAAATAACCTGAAGAACTTGGGGAATCCGGGTAAAAACATAAGAAGACATTGAGGAGCCGCCGGTCCTTAGGTCGCAGACTCGCCATTATCAAATGGTTAGCCGAGAAATAACAATGCGAGGCTGCAACCTTAGTACCGTTGCGAGCGACGCATAGCGAGAGCGTGTCTTCGTTGTTTTTATCCGGCTTCCCCAAGAACACAGCCTAAATCCCGAGTTTCGCCCCCCAGAAAGGAAGAAAAAAATGACATTGAAAGATTTATCCCGCATGTCCTACGACCTGCGCAAAGACACCGTCGACATGATCGTAGCCGGAAACGGCGGTCACATCGGTGGAGATATGAGTGTCATGGAGACGCTGGTAACCTTATATTTTGATCAGATGAACATTTCCCCGGAGAATCAGGATGATCCGAACCGCGACTACTTCGTCATGAGCAAAGGACATTCTGTAGAAGCCTACTATGCTGTCCTTGCCAAAAAGGGTTTCCTTGCCATCAGGGAAGTGACGGAGCAGTTCAGCAAATTCGGCTCTAAATATATCGGACATCCGAACAACAAGCTTCCGGGTATCGAGATGAATTCCGGTTCCTTAGGACACGGACTTCCAGTCTGCGTTGGCATCGCGCTGGCAGCGAAAATGGACGGAAGAGATTCCCGTGTATACACCGTGATGGGAGACGGAGAGCTTGCAGAAGGATCCGTCTGGGAGGCAGCCATGGCGGGACATCAGTACAAGCTTGATAACCTGTGCGCAGTGGTAGACCGTAACAGACTCCAGATTTCCGGAAATACGGAGGATGTCATGGGACACGATGACCTGCATGAGAGATTCAAGAGCTTTGGCTGGCATGTGATTGACGTGGCAGATGGCAACAGCGTTGAGCAGCTCCACAATGCATTCGAGGAAGCGAAACAGACCAAGGGTCAGCCAACGGTCCTCATTGCAAACACTGTAAAAGGAAAAGGATCTTCCGTCATGGAAAACAAAGCTGCATGGCATCATCATGTACCGTCACCGGAAGAATACGAGCAGATCATCCATGATTTTGAAGAGAGAAAGGAGATGCTGTAGACATGAATAAGATTCCAAACCGTAAAGCAATCTGTGACGTCCTTTTAGAGGAGGCAAAAACAGACAAAAATATTACTGTACTTTGCAGTGACTCCAGAGGATCTGCATCCTTAGCACCTTTTGCAGAGGCATATCCGGAACAGTTCGTTGAGACCGGAATCGCAGAGCAGGATCTTGTCAGCATCGCAGCAGGATTAGCACACTGTGGTAAAAAATCCTACGCAGCATCACCGGCATGCTTCCTTTCCACAAGAAGTTATGAACAGTGCAAGGTAGACGTGGCTTACTCTAACACCAATGTAAAGCTGATTGGAATCAGCGGTGGAATCAGCTACGGCGCACTTGGAATGAGCCATCATTCCGCACAGGATATCGCAGCGATGGCAGCGATCCCGAATATGCGTGTGTACCTGCCAAGTGACCGCTTCCAGACAACGAAGCTCGTACAAGCTCTGTTAAAAGATGAGAAGCCGGCTTACATCCGTGTGGGAAGAAATCCGGTTGAGGATATTTATTCCGAGGAAAACTGCCCATTTGAGATGGATAAGGCAACCGTTTTAAAAGAGGGAGCCGATGCAGCAATCATTGCCTGTGGAGAGATGGTAAGACCTGCCATGGAGGCAGCAGAACTTTTGGAAAAAGAAGGAATCCATGCAACCGTACTCGATATGTACTGTGTAAAACCGCTTGACAGCGAAGCTGTGATCAAAGCAGCAGAGCAGGCAAAAGTGGTTGTGACAGCGGAGGAACATGCACCGTTCGGCGGACTTGGTTCTATGGTAGCACAGGTGGTGTCGGCAAATTGCCCGAGAAAAGTTGTAAACATCGCACTTCCTGATGCACCTGTCATCACCGGAACTTCAAAGGAAGTATTCGATTACTATGGCATGAACGCAGAAGGAATTGCAAAGACAGTAAAAGAAGCTTTGAAGTAGTTGTTCAGAAAAAAGATAAAGTTTGTGGCTGGGAAGACAGGTCGTGATGCTTCACAGCCGCAGACTGTTGAAGAGAAGGTCGGGGAATAGAAGATGAAGAAAAAATATGTACTTGCAATAGACCAGAGTACACAGGGAACCAAGGCAATCCTTTTCGGGGCAGACGGTTCACTGGTATGCCGTACAGATCTGCCGCATCGTCAGATTGTAAATGAAAAAGGATGGGTCTCCCATGACCTCTCCGAAATTTATGAAAACACCATACAGGTTGTAAAAAATCTTGTAGAGAAGGCCGGGATCGACAAAGAGGAGATCGCCTGCCTCGGAATCAGCAACCAGAGGGAGACCTCCGCTGCATGGAGAAGAAGCACCGGAGAACCGCTAGCACATGCGATTGTCTGGCAGTGTGCAAGGGCAACCGAAATCTGTGAGCGCATCCGCAGAAATGTGGTGATCGATCCGAAGCGGGAGCAGAAGAAGAGCGGGGATGCGGCAGAGATTATCCGCCAGAAGACCGGCATGCATTTATCTCCTTATTTTCCGGCTGCCAAGTATGCGTGGCTGCAGGAATGTGTGGAGGAAGTGAAGCAGGCGAAAAAAGAAGATGACCTGTGTCTTGGCACGATTGATTCCTGGCTGCTTTTCAAGCTGACGGGAGGAGATGTCTATGCGACAGATTATTCAAATGCTTCGAGAACCCAGCTTTTTAATATCCATACCTTAGAGTGGGATAAAGAGATCTGTACCTGGTTTGGCATTGACACAGACCGGCTTCCGAAAGTATGTGATTCCAGCATGCATTATGGTGATACTGATTTTGAGGGATATTTTTCCACCCCGATTCCAATCTGTGGCGTGATCGGCGACTCTCAGGGCGCCCTGTTTGGACAGGGCTGTATCAGAAGAGGCATGGTGAAGGCAACGTACGGAACCGGATCCTCTGTTATGATGAATGTCGGACCGAAGGCTCAGATGTCAGATCAGGGTCTTGTCACTTCCCTTGCATGGGGACTGGATGGAAAAGTAGATTATGTGCTGGAAGGCAATATCAATTACACCGGCGCAGTCATCACCTGGTTGAAAAATGATATGGGACTGATTCAGTCACCGGGCGAGACAGGGGATCTCGCAGCAGCAGCAAACCAGAACGATACAACATATCTGGTTCCGGCATTTTCCGGGCTTGGAGCTCCGTACTGGAAAGATGATGCAAAAGCAATTATTTACGGTATGAGCAGAACAACCGGAAAGAAAGAAGTTGTGAAGGCAGCTGTCGAATCGATTGCGTACCAGATCACGGACATCGTGGAGATGATGAAGGCAGAGGATGGCATTGAGGTACAGCAGCTTTGTGTGGACGGTGGACCAACCGGAAACCAGTATCTGATGCAGTTCCAGAGTGATATTTTAGAGACAACGGTAAGCCTGCCGCGCTGTGAGGAGTCTTCCGCATTAGGGGCAGCTTTTATGGCAGGACTTGCGGACGGTTTCTATACGATAGATGTAGTGACACAGAAGAGCAATCGGAAGCAGTATCAGCCTTCGATGGAAGAAGCAGAGCGGACACGTCGGTATCTTGGTTGGAAGGATGCCGTGCAAAAGGTACTCGTCTGACCAGGCGGAGTGTAACCGGGCAATTTCATCCAGAAGGAATAGGATTTGCAGCCCAAAAGTCATCCGGGGAGAATGGGTGTCATTTGTAAAATAGAAAAACAGAAAAAAGATCGATACAGCAACACAGGAAATGTCTGTGAAGCAGTATCGATCTTTTTTTATAGGTTGCAGAACCTGTGAAGGAAGAACCGTAAACGGTCTGTTACACAAGCTCTTGATTTTTTACAAGCATCTCAGCAATCATATTCTGGCAGTAAGCGCCGAGTTTTTTCTTCGTCTCTTTATCCAGCTCATTCGGGTAAATCGGTTTGCCGTATTCTAAGATGACATGCGTCTTTTTCACGCGTGGCATATGGGCTTCTAAGACATCGGCGGAATTGGTGATCGCCATCGGAATGATCGGGCAGCCACTTTTCTCTGCAATCTTAAAGCTTCCCTCTTTGAACGGAAGCATCAGCTCATCTGTTTTATTTCTGGTACCCTCCGGGAAGATGCACATCGAAATGCCGTTTTTCACGTTGTCAATTCCGGCGAGGATCGTTTTTAACGCTTCCTTCACGTCCTTACGGTCGATAAACAGGCAGTGCAGGCGGCGCATCCACATGCGGAGCAGAGGTATTTTTTCCATCTCTTTTTTGGAAATATAACCGGTCAGCTGCGGGCATCTGGCATAGGTGATGATGATATCGAAGTAGCTGCGGTGGTTACCAATGTAGAGAACAGGCTGATCTTTCGGGACATTTTCCTCGCCGATCACGGTGACTTTTGTGCCGCAGAGGAATAAGATCACGCGGAAAGCCCACTGTACCATGCGCAGCTGGCGGAGGTCGGAAGCCTGTCTGTTATATTTGGAGAGGATCCACTCGATGCCCAGGATCGGGAGACTTAGCAGTAAAAATAAAATGACGAATAGAAGCGCCAGGAATAATCTTAGCATTTTTTCTTGACTCCTTTGAATAAGTATTGGGGGCGAAACTCGATATAGGTTGTGGGGATTCGCGGGGAGCAGGGGAACGGCGTGAAGACACGCTCTCGCTCCGTGTCGCTCGCAGCGGTACTAACCTTCCAGCCGCGGTCGCCAGAATCCTGACGAGTCATGATCTGTCAACCGCAGCTGGAAGCTAAGAACCGGCGGCTCCCCAAGGTCTTCACGCCGTTCCCCTGCTCCCCGCGAATCATCGACAGGTTTTTGTAAGTTTCGCTTCTAAATTTGGTAGGTGTTCATGAGAGCCGCATGTAGAATGCTATGATTCTACGAAACGGATATAACATTGACACTATTATTAGATTATAAAGGGAAAGGGAAGAAAATACAACCGGAAAGGTGAAGATTAGTTGCGGCTAATTTAGTGCTGTTAATTAGGAAGGGATGAAGGAAGATGAGAGAGGATGAGGAAAGCGCCGGGGTGGAATAAAAGCTCTGGCGGCGGCATAGGATGGTAGAGACGGAGAGACAGGAGTGACGCATGGATAGAAGTGGAAAAAGATGGATGGGGATTGTGACGGTGGCTTTGACCGCGGGGATCGTGATGGCAGCGGGGTGCAGTGTGGAGCAGAGCAGCAGGACGAAGGTGCGGGATTTGGAGTATGAGATTGTGGCAGAAGCGGAAGTGCCAGAGGAACTGCTTGCAGAGATAGAGGGGAAGAAGGCGGCGGATTTTAAGATGACGTACACGGACGGGGAATCGCTTTATATTGTCCGGGGATATGGGGAGCAGGAGACGGGAGGGTACAGTATCTGTGTGAGGGAACTGTATCTGACATCGAATGCAGTCTGCGTCTATACGGAGCTGATTGGACCACGGAAAGGGGAGACGGTCGCGAAGAGCCCGAGCTATCCGTATATTGTGATAAAACTGGAAAACAGGGAGGAAACAGTTATTTTTGAATAAGCGGCATAAAGTCTCTGCGGTTCGAATAGGATGAAGAAAAAGGGTTCGGATCGGAGGGACTTTTTGTGCAGTTGAAGAAGATGAGGATAAACAGCTGCGAGCTGTATGCGAAGGCGGAAAGCCAGATGACGCTTGATGATGATTATAATCTGCCGGATTACAGACCGGATATTGTGAAAGTGTTGCGGGAGAAAGGGGAGCTTCATTTTGACGAGGGGAAGGCTGCAGCGGGGGCGGCATGGATTAAGGGACATCTTGTGTTTCGGATTTTGTACCGCAGTGACCAGAGCGACGGGAAAGTGAGCTGTCTAAAGGGGGAGATCCCGTTTCAGGAAAAATTGAATATGGACGGAGTGTCTGAATACGATACGATCCAGGTGTCCGGTGAGATTGAAGACCTCTCGGCGCGGGTGATCCATTCGAGAAAAATCAATGTACGCGCTGTCATCCTGCTTCGGGCGGGAGAAGAGCGGGAGACGGTGAAGGTGGTCTGCACCGGAACGATGGAGGAAGAAGGAATTGAGCAGAAATATAAAAAGCACAGGGCATTGCAGCTTTTATGCGCGAAGCATGATGAGTACCGGCAGAAGAGCGAGCTTTTACTGCCGCAGGGAAAGCCGAATATCCGGGAGATTTTGTGGAAAAGCATTGAGCTTCGGAATGTGGATACGTGGATGGAGCGGGATGGAATCCGGATAAAAGGGGAAATCGAGGTGTCCATCCTGTATCAGGAGGAGGGTGAGAACTGTAAATTGCAGTGGTACGAGACGACGACACCGCTTGACGGCACAGTAGAATGCAAGGCGGCACCGGGGGAGAATGTCATTTTTTGTGTCAGGGAGCAGCAGGTGCAAAAAGAGCTTGAGGTGAAACCGGATGCGGACGGGGAAGAAAGGATGCTTGTGACAGAGCTCACAGTTGGGCTTTCGGTCCGCGTGTGGCAGGAGCAGGAGGTGGAGCTGTTAGAAGATCTGTATGCACCAGGTAAGAAGCTCACACCCGTTTTTGAAAACGTGAGGTTAGAGCGGCTGCTGGTAAAAAATGACAGCACGCTGCGCATGATGGAACAGATGAAGCTTGCGGAGGATTCGGAACAGATTTTACAGATCTGCTCCTGCGAGGGAAGCGTACATATTGAAACTACGAAGATGACGGAAAAAGGAATGTTCGCAGAAGGAATTTTACAGGTGGAGCTTCTCTATATCACGGCGGATGATCAGATGCCAGTCGGGTCGGCGAAGGAGATTTTCCCGTTTGAACAGACAATTGAGATCCCGGAGATGGCAGAGAACAGTCAGAACGAGTTAGACTGCACCTTAGGGAAGCTGTCGGCAGTTATGACAGACCAGAACCATGTGGAGATGAAAGCGGAGATTACGCTCGCACTGTTGTCATTTGGTGAGGAAGAGGTGCAAACGGTAGCAGAAGTACAGGAGGAACAGATGGATCTCGAAGAACTGCGGAAAAGACCGGGGTTGATCGGGTATATCGCGAAGGAATCCGGCAGTCTGTGGGAGATTGCGAAGGAAAATCACACGACTGTCAGGGACATTATGGAGGAAAACGGAAAGACTGTGGATACGGTGCAGAGAGGGGAGCGGATTCTTATTATAAAAAAAGTGGAGTATTAGCGCGATTTGTGTTAAAATGGAGTTGTTGAGCGGGCAGAAGCTTCTGCCGCCCGATAACTTCATTTTATGTAAGAGGAGAATCTGCTTTATGAAGCTGCAACAGGCGATAAAGGAAATGAACAAAAAAAAGAGAATGATAGCGGCGGTTCTTTCGCTTTCCCTGGCATTTACCGGGATCGGGACAGTGTCCGCGTCTGTGATCAATGATGCGAAGAATAAGAAGAGCGAGGCACAGCAGGAATTAAATAATGTCAACAATAAGATCAATGAGATCAAGGCTGCGCAGAGTGATCTGCAGGAGGAGATGGAAGCCTACGATGACCAGCTGATGGGACTTCTGACGGATATGGATCTGCTTGAGACAGATATTTCGAATAAACAGGTAGAGATCGACCAGGCGAATGCCGATCTCGAAGTGGCAGAGCAGCAGGAACAGGCACAGTATGAAGCGATGAAGACAAGAATCCGTTATATGTATGAGAACGGCAACAGCAACTATTTAGAGGTGCTGCTCGGTGCTGAGAGCATTACGGATTTCTTAAACCGTATCGAGTATGTGTCGGATGTCTATGACTACGACAGGGATCAGCTCACCGCCTATCAGGAGACGGTACAGCAGGTAGCAGACTTAAAGGATCAGTTGGATAATGAGCTTGCGGAGATGGAGGATCTCGAGATCTCTTATCAGGAACAGGAATCTTCCTTAAAGGCGCTGATCGCAGAGAAGAGCGCCCAGATGGAGAACTTTGACAGCCAGCTAGCAAATGCGAAGTCGTTAGCGAGCCAGTATGCAGCAACGATCCGGGAACAGAACCAGATCATTGTGGCTGAGAGGCAGAGACAGGCGGCAGAAGCAGCGGCAGCCGCAGCGAATGCGAAGAAGAACCAGAAGAAGAATAATGGGCAGAACGGAACGCAGACGGCAAACGGCGGGACAGCAAATACGGATAACAATACCGGCGCATCTACAGGCGGGAATACTGCGGCTGATACGCCGTCAGACAATGGCAGCACAGGAGGCTCCGATTCCGGGACAGGGCTTACCTCAAACGATTTGAATCCATCCTATGCGACGGGGGTAAGTGGAAGTGATGTTGTAGCATTTGCAAGCCAGTATGTCGGTTATCCATACAAATACGGCGGCAACAGCCTGACCGAGGGTGCGGACTGCTCCTATTTTGTCAAGGCATGTTTTGGGCAGTACGGCATCAACCTCCCCAGAAATTCCTACGCATTACAGAGCAGTGGACAGGCAGTCAGCTATGAGAATGCAAAGGCGGGCGATATTATCTGTTACCCGGGACATGTGGCAATTTACATGGGGAATGGGCGTATCGTGCATGCGGCGAGCCCAAGAAGCGGTATCTGTTACGGAAATGCAACTTACCGTACCATTCTCACAGTGCGCAGGGTACTGTAGTGAGAGAGTTTGTCAATAACACGGTTTGAGTTTTAAAATAGGAAGTGTTATACTGAAACACAGAAAGAGAGGAACAGGTTATGCAGTTTGAACAGTTACAGAAAGATATGATCGCAGCAATGAAGGCAAGGGACAAGGTGCGCAAGGACGCTATTTCCACTCTGGTATCGGCAGCCAAGAAGGTCGCCATTGACGAGGGATGCAGGGACAATATCAGCGAGGAGATCGTAGACCGTGTGATTTTGAAGGAGATCAAGTCTGTGAAGGAGCAGTTAGACACCTGCCCGGATTCCAGAACTGATTTAAAGGAAGAGTATCAGGCAAGATATGACATTTTCCAGGAGTATGCACCGAAGATGATGTCCGCAGAGGAAGTGGAAGCATTCATCACTGAGAAGTTCGCCGAGGTAGTGGCTTCTAAGAATAAGGGCATGATCATGAAGAATGTAATGCCTGAGTTGAAGGGAAAAGCAGAGGGAAGCGTGATCAACCAGGTCGTAGCAAAGCTTTGTCAGTAGAATAGAAAAAAAGCAGAAAAGAGATAAATCATGTCATTGAAAATTGGAAGAAATGATCCGTGCTGGTGCGGCAGTGGAAGAAAGTATAAAGCATGCCATGAGGCATTTGATGAGAAAATTGCAAGATTTGCATCGGAAGGACACATCGTGCCAACCAGAAATATTATTAAAAATGCAGATCAGATCGCAGGAATTAAAGAGAGCTGTAAGATTAACATTGCCGTATTAGATTACATCGAGAAGCATATTCATGAGGGCATGAACACGGCAGAGATCGACAAGATCGTATACGATATGACAACACAGATGGGTGGAATTCCGGCGCCGCTTCACTATCAAGGCTATCCGTATTCTGTATGCACATCTGTCAACGATCAGGTGTGCCACGGTTTCCCATCGAAGGATGTGATCTTAAAATCAGGGGATATTATCAATGTGGATGTATCCACAATTTTAAACGGTTATTTTTCAGACTCGTCGCGTATGTTCTGCATCGGGGATGTAAGCCCGGAGAAGAAGAAGTTAGTCCAGGTGACGAAGGAATGCGTGGAGCTTGGATTGAAGGAAGTGAAGCCATGGGGCTTCTTAGGTGATATGGGACAGGCAGTACACGACCATGCCTTTGCCAACGGATACAGCGTTGTCCGCGAGATTGGCGGCCATGGGGTAGGTCTTGAGTTCCACGAGGATCCGTGGGTAGGCTATAATTCCAGACGTGGCGAGGAGATGCTCCTTGTGCCGGGCATGATCTTTACGATCGAGCCGATGGTCAATATGGGCAAGCCGGACATTTATGTCGATGCCGATAATGACTGGGAGGTCTATACCGAGGATGGAATGCCTTCCGCACAGTGGGAGATTATGGTGCTTGTGACCGAGGACGGACACGAGGTGCTCTGCTGGTAGGATGCGGTCATCAGAATAAATGCGGGCGGATTTCAGAAAAAAGCCCGGGCATGACACCAAAGGAGACGGCAATGCATTTGCCGCCTCTTTCTTTTTGGAAAAAAAGGAAAAGTGTGCCCGTAACCGCACTGGAGGTGCCCCTCACCGGTTCCGCAGGATAAAATAAGAATTTTCATAAATCTATAGAAACCCTTTCTAAAATTCGCTATAATAGTGACAAAATGTATGTTCAGTGTGCCACAGATAGAGTGGAAACTCAACGGTTATGGATACAGCAGGAGGATACGGGGAATGCCAAAGAGAGAGAACAAAAAGACGATACCGGGAGACTGGTTGTATATGACACCGGAAGATGTAAACATCCGGCAGTTAAAGGATGCGTTAGAGGAAGCATCTTACGAAGTGGAAATCTGGGAAGATGCCGGAGTATTGGAGATTCTATTGAAGGAAAAGAGTTCGATGGATGTAGAGACGGCATCCATTCACCCGAAAGATACCATCACACAGCAGTTTGCCAATGCACATCAGGTGAAGAAAGTTTTTTTAGTTACGTTCCAGCCGGATGATTATGAGGACGCAGAGCGTGTGATGAAGGCAGTCACAGGAAAGTTTGGAGGATTTTTCTGTGGAGACACAGAGGATTTTACCCCGGTCGTTTCCGGACAGTCAGAAGAGTAAACGAAAAAGAGAAGGAATGAGGGATTGTCATGTACTTTGAATTTATAAAGGATGCAGCACCGCAGACGGAAGAACTTCGCACACTGCATGAGTCTCTTTATGAATTGTTAAAAGAGGCGGAGGAGCTGTACTGGAGTGCACCGCAGAAGAGCGGCATGTTACTGCGCAGGGCGACGGAGAAGGTCTGTCGGATTTATAACAGCTATTATGAGATCGGATTCCCGGAAAATATGCTGTTGGAGGGTTATCTGTGCTACACAGGGGAAGAAGCGCACAATGTGATGGTGAGCCGGTTTTTAAGTGTTGTGCGAAAGGAGCAGAGGGATCACCTGGAGTGGCTGCGTGTCTGGGGGGATGAATGTATTTTCATGGATGAGAACCCACACGAGATCTCGCGCAGTCAGGATAAACTGTACCTGAATGTAAAGAAGATGATGACTGCCATGTTAAATGTGACGCTGGAGATGTGCGAGAAGATCGACCATATGGAACAGTTGAAAAAGACTACATTCGACGATACTGTCCTTCCGGGATATCAGTCAGAAGAGGAATTAGAGGAGCTGCTCTGGCAGCAGGAGGAGGAAGCGCGGAAAGAGAGAAGAAAGAATTTTTTCGCCCGTCTCCTTGGAAAAGAGAAGAAACAGGAAAAGGAATCAGAATCATGTCAGAAATAAAATTGATTGCCAGTGATTTAGATGGCACGTTATTACTTCACGGAGCCCAGAAATGTAACCCGGAATTATTTCCGTTGATAGAAGAACTGACGGAGAGAGGCATTTACTTTGTGGCAGCAAGCGGCAGACAGTATCTGAATTTACAGCGGTTGTTTGCACCGGTGAAAGAGAAGATCACCTATCTGAGTGAGAACGGATCCCTTGTCATGCATATGGATCAGGTACTGCTTAAGAGACAGTTCGAGGATGATCTTGCACTTGATATCTGCCATACCATCTTAGACCACCCGGACTGTGAGATCGTGATCTCAGGGGAACGGACGAGCTATCTGATCCCGAAGAGAGATTCTTTTGTCACACATGTGCGCGATGAGGTCGGAAACCATGTGACCGTAATCGACGCGCCGGAACGGATCGAGGAACCGATCATTAAAATTTCCTATTTTACCACACCGGAAGCACAGCAGGCGGCGACTGATTCCTTTCAGAAGAAGTTTAAAGATGCCCGGTGCCTGATCGTGACGTCCGGCAACCGCTGGGTGGATTTTGCCCCGCCTGGAACCGGAAAAGGCGAAGCGCTTGAGAAGATCGGGGAGAATCTTGGAATCCTGCCGGAGGAGATGGCGGCATTCGGGGATAATGAGAACGACCGTACGATGTTACAGTTTGTCGGACATCCGTATCTGATGGAGCATTGCAATCCGACGATGGAAGATGTAAGGGCAAAGTGGTGCAGAAAAGTTGAGGATTCCCTGCGGGAAATTCTTGACGGTATTTCTTAAGGTGTGTAAGATAGATACCGAGAAAAATGTTGATGGAAACAGTGAGAGGAAATCAGAGATGAAAATTGGATTTGACAATGCAAAATATTTAAAGATTCAGTCAGAGCATATCAAAGAGCGGATCGGTCAGTTCGGAGATAAGCTGTACCTGGAGTTTGGTGGAAAGCTGTTCGATGATTATCACGCATCGCGTGTACTGCCAGGCTTTGCGCCGGACAGCAAGCTTCAGATGCTTATGCAGCTCTCAGATATGGCGGAGATTGTGATCGTTATCAGTGCAAGGGATATCGAGAAGAATAAGGTCCGCGGGGATCTTGGAATCACGTATGATGATGACGTGCTGCGTCTGATTGGGGAGTTCGAGAAGAAAGGGCTCTATGTGGGAAGTGTTGCAATCACACAGTTCTCTGGCGAGAGCAGTGCCGTGTTATTCCGCGAGCGGTTAGAAAAGAAGGGGATCAAAGTGTATACCCTATACCGGATCGAAGGATACCCGGCCAACATTCCGCTGATCGTCAGTGAGAATGGATTCGGAAAGAATGATTACATTGAGACGACAAGACCGTTAGTGGTCATCACAGCTCCGGGACCGGGAAGCGGAAAGATGGCGACCTGCCTGTCACAGCTTTATCACGAGAACCTGCGTGGAACCAAGGCTGGCTATGCGAAGTTCGAGACGTTCCCAATCTGGAACCTGCCGCTGAAGCATCCGGTCAACCTCGCCTACGAGGCTGCAACCGCAGACTTAAACGATGTGAATATGATCGACCCATTCCACCTGGAAGCCTACGGTGAGACAACAGTCAACTACAACCGTGATATCGAGATTTTTCCGGTTTTAAATGCCATTTTTGAAGGAATTTACGGAGAAAATACTTATTATAAATCCCCGACGGATATGGGAGTCAATATGGCAGGCAACTGTATCATTGATGATGCGGCGTGCTGTGAGGCATCTAAGATGGAGATTATCCGCCGTTATTACACTGCTGTGAATAAGCTTGTGAAAGAGGAAGCAACCGAGAACGAAGTATACAAGATTGAGGTTCTGATGAAACAGGCAAAGATCACAACCGATGATAGACGTGTGACGGTTGCGGCAAAGAAACGGGCAGAAGAACTTGGCGTACCGGCAGCAGCGATCGAGCTTGCAGATGGTACCATCATTACCTCTAAGACCAGCGATTTCCTGGGGGCATCTGCAGCGCTTCTTCTGAATGCGTTAAAGTATCTGGCAGGAATTGAACACGATGAGAAGCTGATCCGTCCGGAGGCGATCAAGCCGATCCAGGATCTGAAAGTACGGTTCCTCGGTGGAAAGAACCCGCGTCTGCACACGGACGAGGTGCTGATCGCGCTTTCCATGTCATCCATCAGCAGCGAGAATGCAAAGAAGGCATTAGAACAGATTCCGGCATTAAAGGGATGTCAGGTGCATACTTCTGTGATGCTTTCAGAAGTGGATATCAAGAGCTTCAAGAGACTTGGCATAGATCTCACCAGCGAGCCGGTTCGCTCTAAAGCACAGCTGTGCTAATAGAAAGAAACTTATACTATAAAAACAGACCGCTTCCGTGGTCTGTTTTTACGTGCAGTGTTTATTAGTGTTAACGATAAAATTTATTAAAAATATTTATTTTTCAGATAGATAGGGGAGTGCTATACTTTTAATTGGTTGAACTGGGCTTGTGGTTCGGAGAATACGATTGTCCGGTTCAGAAAATGAGAAAAAGTAAGAAATAAAAAACAGGAGTTTGGAAAATGGAAAAAACAAAAGAGTACACATCACCTTATGAAATGGACGGAAAGATTCCATGGTCGCAGGCGATTATTTATGGATTACAGCATGTGCTGGCAATGTTTGTCGGCAACCTGACACCGTTGATCGTCATCTGTGGTGCCTGTGGAATTGGAGCAGCATCTGATTTTGCAGAGGTCTATGTGGAACTGCTGCAGAATGCAATGATCATTGCGGGTGTTGTGACATTAGTCCAGCTTTTTGCAATTGGACCGGTCGGCGGAAGAGTTCCGATCATTATGGGAACCAGTTCCGGATTTATCGGTGTCTTTAAGAGCGTTGCAGGTGTGATGGGCGGCGGCATTCTCGCGTATGGCGCGATCATGGGAGCTTCGATCATCGGTGGTATTTTTGAGGGAATCTTAGGATCCTTTTTAAAACCGCTCCGGAAGTTCTTCCCGGCTGTGGTCACAGGAACCGTTGTGTTATCTATCGGTCTTTCCCTGATCAGTGTCGGTGTCAGCTCATTCGGAGGAGGATCTTCCGCAGCAGACTACGGTTCTTTAGAGAACCTTTTTATCGGTCTTGTTGTACTGATTATTATTCTCGGTGTGAAGCATTTCGCAAAAGGAATGGCAAGTTCCTCTGCGATTCTGATCGGTATTATTGCAGGTTATATTCTGTGCTTTATCATGGGACTGGTACTTCCGACAACAGGAGTGACCGCTGAAGGTGTGGAGTACACAAAGGCATGGGTATTGAATTTTGATAAAGTAAGGACAGCATCCTGGTTCGCCCTTCCGAAGGTTATGCCGGTGAAACCGGTCTTTGATATGCGTGCGATCGTCCCGGTTCTGATCATGTTCATCGTCACCGCAGTGGAGACAATTGGTGATATTTCCGGAGTTATGGAAGGTGGATTAGGCAGGGAAGCAACCGATAAGGAGCTCTCCGGTGGTGTCATCTGTGACGGACTTGGCTCTACGCTTGCAGCTTTATTTGGTGTTCTTCCGAATACATCCTTTAGCCAGAATGTTGGTCTTGTAGCTATGACAAAGGTAGTAAACCGTATGGCGTTAGCGTGCGGCGCAGGCGTGCTGATTCTTTGTGGATTGTTTCCAAAGCTTGCAGCATTGATTTCTATTATGCCACAGAGCGTACTTGGCGGTGCGGCTGTCATGATGTTTTCATCCATCGTTGTCAGCGGTATCCAGCTGATCACGAAGGAGAAGCTCACAGGAAGGAATATTACGATCGTATCTGTTGCACTCGGTCTTGGTTACGGACTCGGAGCGAACGGTGATATTTTAAGAATGTTACCGGATACGGTACAGCTTATTTTCGGCGGTTCCGGAATCGTTCCGGCAGCGATCGTGGCACTGATTTTAAATATTGTGCTTCCGAAGGACATGCCAGCAGAAAAATAAAAAGGAATCATTTCAAAGACTCCGGCATCTATTGTAATAACAGGTGTCCGGAGTCTTTTTATGTCCAGTTGCGAAGAACAGATTTATTCGAATGATTATGTAGATTTTATTATCTCGAAGGATGTCCTCGATGTGATTGACCTGCCGGGGGAATGCATCCAGAGGATTGAGGAAGAAAACGACACGTACTTTTATCCACGGACGTACTTTAAGGAGTTTTTCTTTCCTGTGGATTCTTATGCATCAATTCCGAAATGTTACGGTCTGTCAGATGAGACAGCGCTTGAAGTGTCCGGAATCCTGAAACTACAGCAGCAGCCGGCACTCTCTTTCAGAGGAGAGGGCGTGATGGTAGGCTTTATCGACACCGGGATAGACTACCGCAATCAAGTATTCCGCTATTCAGATGGGAGCACGAGGATTTTCCGTATCTGGGATCAGACCGTGCGGTCAGGAAAGAAGCCGGAAGGGATCGGGTATGGTTCCGAATATACGAGGGTGCAGATCAACGAGGCACTACAGCAGGAGGATCCGCTGTCGGTTGTTCCGTCCATGGATACAAACGGACATGGGACTTTTGTGGCGGGGGTCGCGTGTGGGAGTGAGGATATTGCAAACCAGTTCATCGGGGCAGTGCCGCTCGCAGAGATCGCGGTTGTGAAGCTAAAAGAGGCAAAGCCTTACCTGAGAGAGTTTTATTTTATCCCTGAGGGAGTGCCAGCCTATCAGGAAAATGACATTATGATGGCAGTGAGTTACCTTGATGGACTGGCAAGGGACCGGGATATGCCGCTTGTGATCTGCCTTGCTCTTGGCAGCAACATGGGAAACCGGGGAAAGGACGGTCCGCTTGCAACGTATCTGGACATTGTCGCAAGGAGAAGAAAAAGATGTGTCGTGGCAGCAGTCGGGAATGAGGCGAATGCAAGACACCATTTTCAGGGAAAGCTCACAGACGATATGGAGTATGAGTCGGTGGAAGTGTCGGTGGAGGAGCAGATGTCTGGCTTTTTTATCGAGCTGTGGGCGAATGCACCGGAGCTTTATGCCGTCTCTGTCATGTCGCCAACCGGTGAGATATTGCCAAGAGTTCCGTACCGCAGCGGGGGCAGGCAGGAGTTTCTGTTTATTTTCGAGCAGACGCGCGTGAGCATTGATTACCGGCTGACCGGAAGGAGGCAGGGAAACCAGCTCGTCTATCTGCGCTTTACGAACCCGACGCAGGGTATCTGGACGGTCAACGTCTATCCGCAGAGCACGGTGACTGGGGAGTATAATATGTGGCTTCCGATGCAGCAGTTTACAGGAGGGAATGTCTTCTTCCTGCGGTCGAGTCCGGAGCACACCCTCACGGTTCCGAGCAATGCGGACCAGGTGATCAGTCCCGGTGGATATCAGGTGGCAAACCGGAGCCTTTATGTGGATTCCGGGAGAGGCTACACGCTCTCCGGGGAGATAAAGCCGGACTTTGTGGCTCCGGCGGTGAATGTGTATGGTCCAGGGCTTTCGAACAGCTACGTGATGAGAACCGGCACGAGTGCGGCTGCTGCAGTCACAGCCGGTGCCTGTGCCCAGATCATGGAGTGGGGGCTTGTGAAGCGCAACCAGATTTTCATGTCCTCCGCCGATGTGAAAAATATGCTGATCCGCGGGGCAGTGCGCACGGATGACAGGAGCTATCCGAACCCATCGTGGGGGTATGGAATGCTGGATGTGTATGGGGCATTTGAGAAGCTGAGAAGATGAATCATAGTCATTTTTACCAATCTCCTGCATACAATGTAAAAACAAGTATTGCAGGGGATTTTGGTGAAAAATTATATTGAGGAGAGAGCAACGGAGATAGCGGAGTATATCATTGAAAATAATGCTACGGTGAGACAGGCTGCGAAGCATTTCGGGATCAGTAAGAGTACGGTACATAAAGACGTCACCGAACGCCTCACCGCCATCAACCACGCACTGGCGGCGGAGACCAGAAAAGTGTTAGACATCAACAAGTCAGAGCGGCACATCCGTGGCGGACTTGCTACGAAGGAGAAGTATCTGCATCTGCACGATAGCATGCAATCATATCTGTAATTTGTTCAAATATTTCCAGAACACGATGACTTCTGGAAATGTCACACTTCGGTTTGCTGTTCGTATTACAGGAAGAAATAAAAGCTTGCAATTCCCGCGCGACCGTGTATAATAAAACTGTTGTTGAAAACAGGTGATCATCACGCAGGTGATGTGGACAACGGAAAATGAAAAGGGGTGCTCGCGCAGGCGGGCTGAGAGTAAGCGGATGCTTTAACCCGGAACCTGATTTGGATAATGCCAACGTAGGGAGATAATGAATCACAGGTGTGTTTTTTGTGTGCAGGAATCTTTGGTTGGGATTCCTGCATTTTTTTGTTCATGACAATAGAATGAAAAACATTTCGCATGAATGTAAATGACAGCTGACAGAACGCGTGAATGTATGTTTAAAATGGAAGAAAAATAACAGAGGCAGACAGTATGAATATTACGAGGGAACAGTTGAAATTATATGCCGTCACAGACCGCAGCTGGCTGGGCAGCGAGACATTATATGAACAGGTGGAGAAAGCATTAAAAGGCGGCGTGACGTTAGTACAGCTTCGGGAGAAGAATCTGGACGAGGTGACTTTTGAAAAAGAAGGGCGGGAACTGCTAGAACTCTGCCACTGCTACAACGTACCGCTCATCATCAACGACAACGTAAAGCTGGCAAAGAAAATCAATGCGGACGGTGTCCACATCGGACAGTCTGACATGGAAATGAAAAATGCCAGAGAGTTGCTCGGCACAGAGAAGATTATCGGCGTGACCGCGAAGACAGTCGAACAGGCAAGGGCAGCAGAAGCCTCCGGGGCAGACTATCTCGGAAGCGGGGCAGTTTTTGGGACAAGCACGAAGGCAGATGCAAAGCCGATGGAACTCTCCCTGTTCCAGGAGATCTGTGAGAGTGTACAGATTCCGGTTGTTGCAATCGGCGGTATCAACGCAGACAATGTCCTCCAGTTAAAAGGAAGAAAGATGGCGGGGACAGCCGTCGTCAGTGGTATTTTTGCATGCAAAGATATCGAGACAGGGACACGGGAACTGCTAGAGAAAGTTGAGAGTATTCTATAAAATATGGTTTGCAATAGCGTATTGTATGCATCGTGACGGCCTTATCGGATTATAATTTCCGGTAAAGCTGTGCGAAGATAAGCAGATAAAATTATTGGAAAATTATCGGTTTATCTTTGCACAGCTTTTTATAAAGCAAAGTAAAAATAGATAATGTGCAAAGGTGTGAAAACACATCACAGCGGCAGATTGGGGGCACCACCTTAGGTCGCTATACAAAATTAATGCAAAGAGCAAAAGAAGGAGAAAAATTCTATGTACACAGCATTAACAATCGCTGGAAGTGATTCCAGTGGAGGCGCCGGCATCCAGGCAGATATTAAGACAATGACCGCAAACCGCGTTTACGCGATGAGTGCGATCACGGCTTTGACTGCCCAGAATAC
The DNA here is from genome assembly GCA_934320555.1 of uncultured Roseburia sp. GTDB lineage: Bacteria > Bacillota > Clostridia > Lachnospirales > Lachnospiraceae > Roseburia. The sequence goes on along the minus strand of CAKRFH010000048.1, from coordinate 2,593 downwards.
AACCGGCGTAACAGACATTATGGAGGTAACTCCGAAATTTTTGGCAGAGCAGCTGGACAGTATTTTTACGGACATTCGTCCGGATGCAATTAAGACCGGAATGGTTTCTTCCAGCGAATTGATTGAGACGATTGCGGCAAAGCTGACAGAGTACCACGCAAAAAATATTGTGGTAGATCCTGTCATGGTGGCAACGAGCGGGGCAAGGCTCATCAGCGAGGATGCCATCAGCACCTTGAAAAGTAAATTACTGCCTCTTGCAACTGTTATCACTCCGAATATCCCGGAAGCGGAAGTACTTTCCGGTATGGAGATCAAAACAGAAGCAGATATGGAAAAAGCAGCAGAAATCATTTGTGATACCTTAGGCTGTGCCGTTTTATTAAAGGGTGGACATCAGTTAAATGATGCGAACGATCTTCTTTTCCAGAAAGGAAAGGAGCCGGTGTGGTTCCATGGCAAGCGGATTGACAATCCGAACACGCACGGAACAGGCTGTACGTTATCTTCCGCAATCGCATCAAACCTTGCGAAAGGAAGAGATTTAGAGACCTCTGTGAAGTATGCAAAGAACTATATTTCCGGCGCACTTGCAGCCATGCTTGACCTTGGAAAAGGAAGCGGACCTATGAACCATGCATTCGCAATTGAAGGAGAGTACACAAATGACTGAGAAAAGAACTTCCGTATTTTCAAACGGACTAATCTGGTTCGGCGCAGGAGTTTCACTGGCTGAGATCCTGACCGGAACCTATTTTGCACCACTTGGATTTGGCAAGGCAATGGCAGCGATCCTGCTCGGACACCTGATCGGCGGACTGATGATGTTTGCCGCAGGCATGATCGGGGCAAGGGAGAGAAAGAGTGCCATGGAAACCGTAAAGATGAGCTTTGGCGAGAAGGGAAGCCTTTTGTTTGCCGTGCTCAATGTCTTACAGCTTGTCGGTTGGACGGCAATCATGATCTACGACGGCGCACTTGCCGCAGATGGCGTTTTACATACCGGAAACTGGATCTGGGCACTGATTATCGGCGCACTGATCATCGTATGGATTTTCATTGGACTGACGAACCTTGGCAAGCTCAATACAGTTGCCATGACTGCACTGTTCGTCTTATCACTGGTTCTTTTCAAAGTCATTTTCTTTGGAAATGGAAGCATGCCTGCGATCGTGGATGACGGAAGCCTGACGTTTGGCGCTGCTGTGGAGCTCGCTGTCGCCATGCCGCTTTCCTGGCTGCCACTCATCAGTGACTACACAAGGGAAGCCGAGAAGCCGTTTGCAGCGACACTCGCAAGTGTGGTTGTATACAGTCTGGTCAGCATTTTTATGTATATGATCGGTATGGGAGCCGCTATTTTTACCGGCGAATACGATATTGCACAGATTATGTTAAAGACAGGACTTGGCGTTGTCGGTCTGGTCATCATTGTGTTCTCGACAGTTACAACAACATTTTTAGATGCTTATTCCGCAGGTGTATCCTGTGTGTCCATCTCCGAAAAGATCAGTGAAAAATGGGCTGCCATTGTAGTTACAGTGATCGGTACGATTGCAGCGATCGTGTATCCAATGGACAATATCACAAACTTTTTATACCTGATCGGTTCCGTATTTGCCCCGATGATCGCCGTACAGATCGCGGATTATTTTATCCTGAAGAAAGCGGATTCTGAGAAAGATGCGTTCCAGTGGAGAAATCTGCTTGTGTGGGTTGTCGGATTTATCGTATACCGCGTGCTGATGCATGTGGATACACCGGTTGGAAATACTCTGCCGGATATGGTGATCACAGTCGTTCTCTGCCTGATTGTGGAAAAGATTGCAGAAGCAGTACAGAAAAAATAGAAACTGTCCAAACCAAACAGCAGACTGACCGGATTGACCGTCAGGGAAGCGTCATCGGATGTCTGACTCAGGGAAGACAGGTTTCGGAAATGAGGAAGAAGAACGATGAAAAGATCAAATTTAAAAAAATTAACCGTAACTGCAATTTTTGCAGCAGTAGCTGTAGTGGGAAGCTTATTTTCCTTCCCGGTATTCGGGTCAAAATGTGCACCGGTACAGCATCTGGTGAATGTATTATGCGCAGTTACAGTAGGACCATGGTGGGCGTTGGCACAGGCATTTATCGCGTCACTGATCCGCAATTTGTTAGGACTTGGAAGTCCGCTTGCATTCCCGGGAAGTATGTGCGGGGCATTACTTGGCGGACTGTTATACCAGTATGGAAAGAAGCTGCCGTTCGCTTATATCGGTGAGGTAGTCGGAACCGGTATCATCGGTGGCATGCTTTCCTACCCGGTCGCTTACCTTGTGATGGGAAATAAAGCGGCTGCATTATTTACTTTCGTGGTACCGTTCTTAATCAGTACATGTGGAGGAACGATTATTGCGATGATTATTACGATTCCGATGAAGAAGTCCGGGATGCTTGGTCGCATGAAGGACAGTCTGGAAGAGTAGACGTAAATTTAATTGACTAGGGGACGCTGCCGGTCGATAGATTATGTCAGCCGAAAGAGAGCGGTACTTCCTGGTATATTGTAATTGACTCATCTAACAGTCAATTACAATATACCTTTTTTCTA
>CAKRFH010000047.1:0-21704 GCA_934320555.1 uncultured Roseburia sp. | reverse complement strand
AAGATTGACAATATACCGATAAGTCTATCTATTTTCATCGTTTCTTACACTCCATACATATCATACCTAATTCAACATGACAGCTATATGTCATGTTTATTATATCTGCGAAAAATTTTTCTGTATACAATGGAATGCGCACTCCGCAAACATTCTATTGTCATGAACAAAAAGCCTACGAACATCAGGTTTTATTCCCAATGTCCGAAGGCTCAATAACATTAGTTGAATTTTCTCAATCCGATAAGCCAAATTAGCCTATGATTCACTTGGAATCATCTGAAAATACTTCAACGCCTCTTCAATCGCTATTTCTTTTTCTTTTGGGCATTCCGGTTTAGCGCCTCTCAGCCGCCGTTAAATCCATCTCGTCCATGTCAAGTCTTACATTCACATGATGCTTCGCTTCGTGAAGTTTGGACAATAAGCATACCGTCTCCACATGCACCGTATTCGGGAACATATCCACACAGCACACTTTCTTCACCTCATACCCTCGCGCCTGCAGCACCTCCAGATCTCTCGCGAGGCTGGTCGGTTTGCAGGAGATGTAGACCATCTGCGGTACGTTGTAGCGGATGATCTTCTCCAAAGCTTTCGGGTTGATGCCGTCCCTTGGTGGGTCAAGCACAATGTAGTCCGGTCTCTCCTCGATCGTGTCGATGACTTTCAAGACATCCCCGGCGATGAACTCGCAGTTGTGCAGACCGTTTAACTGAGCATTTTCTTTTGCCGCCTCGACTGCCTCCTCGATGATCTCCACACCGATCACTTTTTTTGCTACCGGGGAGAGCATCTGGGCGATCGTCCCGGTTCCGGAATAGAGGTCAAATACGACTTTTCCGTGCTCGGCAATATCTGCGTCTGTCCCGCTTGGCAATGCATCCCCAATGAAATCCCTTGCAGTCTGGTACAGCACCTCCGCCCCCAGTGAATTGGTCTGGAAGAAGGAGAATGGTGTGATTTTGAACCGAAGTCCCAACAGTTCCTCGTAGAAATAGTCCTGTCCGTATAAAATATCGGTACCTTCATTTGTGACAGTATCTGCTACACTATCGTTCCTGGTATGCAGGATTCCCGTCATTTTTCCACTATAATCTGCTGCAAGAAGCCGCTCTTTCAAGCCTTCTAACAATTCCTCTTCACTTCCCGTCCAGACAGCTCCTGCCTCTGCAAAATCAGTCTGCGTCGTTGTGACAAGATCCACTAAGATTTCCCCCGTCTTCACTGCCTTCCGCACGAGAAGGTGTCTTAAATATCCGGTATGGCGCAGCTTATGGTAAAAGGAAATCTGTTTTTCCTGAAAATATTCCAATGTCGTCGTAAGGATGGTCCGGAAATCTTTATCCACGATCTGGCAGCCGCCAACCGTCACGATATCGTAAAAGCTGCCTCTCTTATGCATGCCAAGTGCTAGTGGTCCGTCTTTATAAGCATCCCCGAAGGAAAATTCCATCTTATTGCGGTAGCCGGTCTGATCCGGGCTTGCCTTGATTCCCTGAAATTCATAGTCTTTCCTGTCCGGGGCAATCACGGCATCGATCAGCTTCTTCACCTGTCCGGCTTTCAATTCCAGCTGCTTCTCATACGGAAGCGTCTGGTAGGTACATCCCCCGCACTCTGCCGCATGGACACATCCTGCCACTGCCAGTTCATCCGGTGACGGTTCTAATACTTCCAACAGACGTCCCTCTGCCTTCCCTTTACGGATCTTGTTAATGGCTGCGGATACTTTCTGTCCCTGGATTCCGTTTTTTACAACGACTTGCTTTCCTTCCTCTGTTGTGATGATCCCCTTGTTCGGGAAGTCCACGCGTTCGATCACGCCCTCTACGATCTGTCCTTTTTTCATGTAATGATCCTCTCTGTCTGTAAACCGAAAAAAAGGGCTGCCTGTGCAGCCCTCCAGTTCTTACGTCTTATTCCTCTTCTTTTTTCTCTTCTGGCTTTGCTGGCTCTTCCTCGTCGTCCTCGTCCTCGAAGAAATCGTCATCATCATAATCATCTTCGAAGTCATCCTCGAAGTCTTCCAGATAATCCGGTGTGAAGAAACGGTATACTCCATACACGGCAGCCGCAACAGCAGCAATAATACCTACAATTGCAAAAATCCATACAACCTTGGAAGTCTTCTTCTCTTCTGCCTCTTTCTTATTGAGTAACTCGTTCAGCTTCGTCATGTTGATCAAATCTTCCATCTTGTTCATGATACCACTCCTTTTTATTCATTCTGTCACAGAAAGCCCTGTATCCTGTACCGGTCATCTTCTGTCACGCTAATTCTTATGCAGTTCTCATTTATTGCTTATTATAGCATATCTTTCCCGGTTCGCCTATAAAAAATTTATAAAACCGTACATTTTCTATAATTTTTTCAGCTTTGCAAAAGAAGCAAACATTTTTTTGACACCGTAGCCTTCAAATTCCACAGTCACCTCGTAATCCCTTGCTCCGTCTGCGATATTTTTCACCACTCCCCTGCCAAACTTCACATGGGAAACGGTATCTCCGACACTGTAGTCTAAGTCTGCCTTCACAATGCCTTTTGTGATCATCGCCTTTGCCTGCATGCTCTGCCCGGACGGCTGCTGCCGCAGGGTCGGCTTTCTTGTTTTTGCCACTGCGGATTTATTTTGCAGGAAAGACGGGAATGCACTCTCCCCGTCTATGCTGCTTCCGGCAGACCGCATCGGACGTCTTAATTCCCCGTCTAACAGTTCGGATGGGATCTCCCTTACAAAACGGGATACTTTATTATATTGCGTTTCACCGCGGATCATACGCTGTCTCGCGCAGGTGATGGTAAGTTCTTCCTTCGCACGCGTAATGCCGACATATGCAAGGCGGCGTTCCTCCTCGAGATCCTCCGATGAACTGTCGTATGCGATAGACATGTAGCTAGGGAACAGTCCATCTTCCATGCCTGCCAGATATACTTTCGGGAATTCGAGTCCCTTTGCGCTGTGCAGCGTCATTAACACCACATAGTCGCTGCCTTCCTCCAGGCTGTCAATATCTGCCACAAGCGCAACCTCCTCTAAGAAACCGCTTAAAGTCGGATGCTCTTCGCCTTCCTCATAAGTGACAACCTTACTGATAAGTTCGTCGATATTCTCGATTCGTGCCTGTGCTTCCTCCGTGCCTTCTGCTTCAAGTTCTTTCACATAACCGGTCTCATCGATAATTTCCTGTAACAGCTCCGACACACTGATCAGTTCTAACTTCGAGCGCATGACCTGAATAAAATTGACAAACGGATGGATCTTCGCCGCACTTTTTCCGAGTGTCGGAATATCATCCGCCATTTTCAGGGCATTGTAAAAGCTGAGATCCTGCTCTGCCGCGTAGTCTGCCACACGGTTTAAGGTTGTCGCACCGATTCCGCGCTTCGGTACGTTGATAATTCTGCGGACAGCAAGATCATCCCTCGCATTGTCGATCGTCTTTAAGTATGCCAGAAGATCTTTGACCTCTTTTCTCGCATAGAAGTTGACACCGCCCACGATCTTGTACGGAATATTCGATACGATGAACTTTTCCTCGAACAGACGGGACTGTGCGTTCGTACGGTATAAGACCGCGCAGTCGCCATAATGGTATGCCCCGCTCTGCACGCATCCTGCGATGTCCTTTGCAATATATTCTGCTTCCTCATAGCCGGTTTCGAACTGTCGGAAGCCGATCTTTTTTCCCTGCGCATTGTCTGTCCACAAAGTTTTTCTTTTACGTCCGACATTGTTGGCGATCACACTGTTTGCCGCATCTAAGATATTCTGGGTTGACCGGTAGTTCTGTTCCAGCTTGATCGTCACCGCCTCTGGAAAATGCTTTTCAAAGTTCAGAATGTTGTAGATATTCGCGCCTCGGAACTTATAAATCGACTGGTCATCATCACCGACCACGCAAAGGTTCTTGTACTTGCGTGCCAGCGTGCTCACCAATTCGAACTGAGCCGTATTCGTATCCTGGTACTCATCCACCATGATGTAACGGAAGCGCTCCTGATAGTAGTCTAACACCTGCGCATCCACCCGGAAAAGCTCCACCGTCTTCACGATGAGGTCATCAAAATCAAGTGCATTGTTCTTCCTTAATGCCTCCTGATATTCCCGGTAGATCTCCGCCTGCTTCTTCTTCGCATAATCGCCGGAAGCTGCTGCCCTCGTCGCATACTCTTCCGGCGAGATCAGTTCGTCCTTCGCATGGGAAATCGCCGCAAGGAGGCTCTTCTCCTTATATATCTTGGTATCCACATTCAGTCGCTTGCAGATATCCTTCATAAGCGTCTTCTGGTCATCGGAATCATAGATTGTGAAATTCGTATCAAATCCAATCCGGTCGATGTGTCTGCGCAAAATCCGCACACAGGTCGAGTGGAAAGTGGATACCCAGATGCTTTCTGAGCCATACCCCACCAGTTGATCGATTCGCTCACGCATTTCCCCGGCTGCCTTGTTGGTGAAGGTGATTGCCATGATATTATATGGATTCACGCCGCACTCTTCGATGAGGTACGCCGTTCTGTGAGTCAGCACTCTTGTCTTTCCGGATCCGGCTCCCGCAAGGATTAAAACCGGTCCCTCTGTATGGTAGACTGCTTCCCGCTGCTGTTCATTTAATGTATCGTAAATACTCATGTGATGAAACTCCATTCTATAGTGTAAGGTAAGTATATCATAGGATGTCTTTGAAGAACACCTTTCAGAACATATTTTCGTTTTTTTCTGTTATCTTTTCATACATTTCCATGCATTTGTATCTTGTCATCTAGTTTTCAATACTATATAATGTGTTGTGTATAATGACAACAGGTATTTTGATTTTAAGAAAAAGCAGGTAGAAAACATGGATACAAAGCAGGTTTTGAATGATATATTAAAAGAATTTTATAAGATCGATTATGTGAAACCGGAGGATATCCCGAACATCGATCTGTATATGGATCAGGTGACAACCTTTATGGACTCCCAGCTTGCTTCCTCACGCCGGCATGAGAATGACAAGATTCTGACGAAGACGATGATCAACAACTATGCCAAGAATAATCTTCTGCCGCCTCCAGAGAAGAAGAAGTACTCCAAGGAGCACGTGCTCACGCTTATTTTTATTTATTATTTCAAAAGTATTTTAAGCATCAGCGATATCCAGAGCATTTTGAATCCGATCACGGAAAAATATTTTGGCAAAACAGGGGAAGACTTAAGCCTGGAAGATATTTATAAAGAAGTTTTCGGTCTTGAACATCAGGAGACGCTAAATATTATGAAAGATCTTACAAAGAAGCTGACGACTGCTTCCAAAACGTTTGAAGACATGGAGGGTGAGGAAGCCGAACTTCTGCATATGTTCAGCTTTGTGTGCATGCTAAGCTACGATGTCTATCTGAAAAAAACGATCATCGAGCGCATCGTCGACCAGATGTTAAATGCGGACACTGCCACAAAAGATTCAAAGAAACGCGAACAGTAAATCTGTATCCACCAAAAAAGATCCGTCAGGTGCTTTCCATACAGGAAGTCCTCCGGATCTTTTCTTATTCTTTTATTCTGTAAAAACCTGCTACTCTGTCTTCGGCAGTCTGGCAAATACCATGTCATAGCCATCATTTCCATAATTTAAGGAACGGTTGACACGGCTGATTGTAGCGGTGGATGCCCCGGTCTTGTCCGCGATATCGAGATATGTCTTCTGGTCACGCAGCATTCTGGCAACCTCAAATCTCTGGGACAGTGAAAGTAATTCGTTCACCGTACACACATCCTCAAAAAAAGTATAACACTCTTCTCTGTTTTCCAGACTTAAGATTGCATCGAAAAGATGGTCTACCGCCTCAGTTCTAAGTTTTTTGCTCATTTTCCTTCTCCTTTTTCCAATATGGTCAAAATCTGCCTGTATTTTAACATATTAAAGTTGTAAAGTAAATACATCACGCCATTTTTTCACAGTAAAGTGATACAGACGCAAATTTTATGATACCTTAATTTGCAGGAAAACGCAATACTTTTATTTATATTTCCTATAACTTTTATTCATACTTTTCCATATATGCCTTCAGGAACGCAATGAACCGCTCCATTTCCTCCTGCGTACCGATACTGATTCGCAGGTAATCATCGATTCTCGGTTTGGAAAAATAACGCACATAAATGCCCTCTTCCCGCAATGCCTCAAAGATCTGCTTTGCCGGAACCGTCCAGTGGGTTGCGAAAATAAAGTTGCTCTTCGAATCCCCAAAGGAAAATCCGAGCTCTTTTAACTGCACTTTCGTCCACTCTCTGGTCTCCACTACCTTCCGGCATGTCTCCTCAAAATATGCCCTATCTTTGATCGCCTCCACGCCAAGCGTCAGTGCCGTCTGGTTTAATGTATATGAATTGAAGGAATATTTTACATCGTTAATATAACGGATGAGCTTCTCATTTCCGATGGCAAAACCGATGCGCATGCCCGCAAGTGACCTGGACTTCGAAAACGTCTGGACAACTAACAGGTTGTCATATTTTTCAATCAGCGGAAGAGCCGATACTCCGCCAAAATCAATATAGGCCTCATCTACCACGACGATCACATCCCGGTTGTGTGCAACGATATCCTCCACCTCGGAGAGTTCCATCAGAACGCCGGTCGGTGCATTCGGATTCGGGAAAATCACACCGCCGTTCTCCCCGTAATAATCTTCCTTACGAATCTGGAAATTCTCATCAAGCGCCCTCGTCTCAAACGGAATCCTCAGCATGTTTGCCCACACATCGTAAAAAGAATAGGTGATATCCGGAAACAAAATCGGTTTTTTGCTGTTAAAAAAGGTCATGAAAATCATCGCCAGCACATCGTCCGAGCCAACACCGGTAAATACCTGGCTGCTTTTCACTCCATAATAATCCGCGATCGCATCCACCAACACCTTACACGTCGGTTCCGGATACAGCCGCAGCCTGTCTGTATCGAATGCCTTCAGCGCTGCCACCACCCCCGGTGCCGGTGGATATGGGTTCTCGTTCGTGTTCAGCTTGATCACATCCGGCCTGTCCGGCTGTTCTCCCGGTGTATAGGGCTCAACGGTTCTAACATATTCTTCCCAGCTGCTCATCATTCTTCTCGCTTTCTTTCGTTTTTATTCATGCAGATGATATTCTGCTGCCAGCTTTTCAAATGCCTTTAAAGAATTTTTCACTGTCTCATGGGAAACACAGTAAGCCAGTCTCACATAACCGGCACAACCGAAAGCACTGCCCTTCACCATAATAATATTATACTTCTTTCCGGCTGCCACAAACTTTGCCTCGTCCTCATCCGGTGATTTCACCCACATATAGAAGGCTCCCTCCGGCTTGATGCAGGAAAATCCAAGTGCCTTTAATCCTTCATAGAGCATCTTTCTGTTCTCATCATAAAATGCAAGGTTCGTCTTCTCGTCCAGACATCTTGCAACCGCCTTCTGCATCAGGGACGGTGCATTGACGAATCCAAGGGTACGGTTCGACACGGTGATACCTTCGATCAGAAGATCTGCATCATCCGCTTCATCCGGCACAACCACATAGCCGATACGCTCTCCCGGAAGGGAAAGGGACTTGCTGAAGGAGTAGCCGACCAGTGTATTCTTATAATATTTGGTCAGGAAATCCTCTTTGTTACCATCATAGACAAGCTCGCGGTACGGTTCATCGGAAATCAGGTAGATTTCGTGACCGATCTCCTTCTCTTTCGCCTCCAGAATCTCCCCGATCTTTCTCATCGTATCCTCATGGTAGATGACTCCGGTCGGATTGTTCGGAGTATTGACGATCACTGCCTTCGTCTGCACCCTGACCGCCTGTGCAAAAGCTTCCAGATCCGGCTGGAACGTCTCATAATCCGGAGCTACTTCCACTACGGATGCATCAAAATTCGCTGCATAGCTTCTGTATTCGCCAAAATACGGAGCGAACACGATCACCTCATCGCCCGGATCCAGGATCGTCTTAAAAATAATATTCAGTCCGCCTGCTGCCCCGACCGTCATAATAATATTGTGTGCATCGAAAGCTGTCCCAAATCTTCTGTTCAGATTGTCCGCAACTGCCTGCCGCACATCCGGATAACCTGCATTGTCCATATAGCCGTGAAGAGTGAGCGGATCCAGCTCATCCACTAAGTCTCTGACTGCCTCATTTAACGCTGCCGGTGCCGGTGTTGCCGGATTGCCGAGTGAAAAATCATAGACATTCTCCCTGCCCACTTTGGCTGCCAGCTCATTTCCTTCCACAAACATTGCCCGGATTGCAGAACTTCCTGCCAGGGCTTTCTGTATTTTCTTTGAAATCATCGTTTTTCCTCGTTTTTCCTGTATTTCTCTCTATACTTTACAACAATAATGTGAAAAAGTAAAGTATTTCGCCAGAAAGAAGAAACAGGAAAAAGTCTCCCGGTATGAAGCCACTGCTGTTTGCAATGACAAATCCATACCGGGAGACTTTCCTCTGGCATATCTCTATTCTACTTGTGGTTTACATAATCCACGAATCTTAAAAATGCATCCCTGCCTGCCTCTGTACATTTATACACGCCTGCATCTGTCAGTACTTCTTTGAATACAAGTCCGATCTCCGTCTGGATGATCTCATGCAGCTTCTCCGGGGAAACTTCTCCTTCAAGAGCACTTCCAGCTGTAAATCCATACTTCGGCAGAAATTTCTCTACCCAGTCTGCATGCTTGGCAAGCGTCTCATCTGTCCGCAGGCTCGCACCGTCAAGAAGTGCCTGTTCGAGTGCCGCCATCTCGTCTTTCAGACGTGCCGGAAGCACCGCAAGCCCCATAACCTCGATCAGACCGATATTTTCCTTCTTAATGTGGTGCAGCTTCGCATGTGGATGGTATACCCCAAGCGGATGTTCTGCCGTTGTAATATTGTTCCGCAGCACCAGATCGAGTTCGTAGTCCTCCCCACGTCTTCTCGCGATCGGCGTGATCGTGTTGTGCGGCTCTCCGTCCGTCTCGGCATAGACAAATGCATCCTCGTCCGTATAGCCTCTCCATGCCGTAAGAATCTTATCCGCCAGCTCAATCAGACGTTCTTTCTCCGCCGCACTGATCCGGATAACGGACATCGGCCATTTCACAATGCCGGCTTTTACATCTTCAAATCCTGCAAAGGCAAGTTTCCGCTCTTCCGGTGCCTTCGCCATGGCAAATTCATAATGACCACCCTGGAAATGGTCATGGCTTAAAATAGAACCTCCCACAATCGGAAGATCTGCATTCGATCCGACAAAATAATGCGGAAACTGCTCCACAAAATCAAGCAGCTTGCCAAACGTTGCCCGTTCAATCTTCATCGGTGTATGTTCTGCATTGAATACAATGCAGTGCTCGTTGTAATACACATATGGCGAGTATTGGAAATACCAGTCGCTGTGGTTGATCGTCACCGGGATAATTCTGTGGTTCTGTCTCGCTGGATGGTTCACCCTGCCTGCGTAACCTTCATTTTCCTTACATAACAGACACTTCGGATAACCACTCTGCTTTGCGAGTTTGGCGGCTGCAATTGCCTTCGGATCCTTCTCCGGCTTTGACAGGTTAACCGTGATATCAAGCGTTCCGTATTCTGTATCTGCCGTCCATTTCAGATCTTTTTTGATCCGGTATCTGCGGATATAATTCGTATCCTGGCTTAATTTATAAAAATAATCGGTTGCCGCCTTTGGGCTTTCCTCATAAAGACTATGGAACTTCTGGATGACCTCTGATGGTCTCGGCACAAGTACTCCCATAATCTTCGTATCAAAGAGATCCCGGTATGTCACGGTATTCTCTGCAAAAAGGTTCTGCTCTGCCGCATAGTCAAGCATTCCGGCAAGAATTCCTTCCAGTGCATTCTCCGCCTGTTCTTCTGTCATGGCAGGTCTCTTTGCATATGCCTCTTCGACCTCTTCCTCCATCTCATCAAGCCCAAACAGTTCTAACAGCCGGTTGATCGTGTATCTCTTATCTTCCGGTTCAATCAGTCCTGTTACAAGACCATATTCTGTCAGTTCCAAAATCTTTTCCTGAATCATTTCCATGCCTCACTTTTCGCTCTTTCTAAGCCATCTGATTTTACAGACATCCCTTATGCCCGTTCGAACTCTATGCCAGCTTCACCGGGCCATCCCCGATCTCTACAACATAGAAATCTGCCGCATATCCGATCTTCTCTTTGTAAGCAGTGCCAACCTTCTCAATAAAGTTGTCCACCGCTTCATCCTTCACGATGCTGACCGTGCATCCGCCGAATCCGGCTCCTGTCATACGGGAACCGATCACGCCATCTACGTTCCATGCCTCTTCTACCAGAGTGTCTAACTCGATTCCGGTTACTTCATAATCATCCCGCAAAGATACATGGGATGCATTCATCAGCTCTCCGAACAGCTTCACATCATTCTTTTTCAGTGCTTCCACTGCTTTGATCGTTCTCTGGTTCTCATAAACCGCATGCTTTGCACGTCTCTGTCTCACTTCGTCTTTGATCGCATCCTTATACTGCTCAAACTGCGCTTCTGTCAGTTCTCCGAGAGAATTGATCTCTACCACTTTCTGTAACTCTGCAAGGGCTGTCTCACACTCGCTTCTTCTCTCGTTATACTTCGAATCTCCAAGCCCGCGCTTCTTATTGCTGCAGGAGATCACGATTTTTGCGTTCTCTAACTTAATCGGCGCATACTCATACTGTAAAGTTGCCGTGTCAAGGAAAATCGCATGCTCTGCCTTGCCCATTGCGATGGCAAACTGATCCATAATTCCACAGTTGACTCCGTTAAACCGGTTCTCAGAATACTGTCCGATCAGTGCAAGATCCTGATTTGTCACAGCAAAGCCGAACATATCCCTTAAAATATATCCGGTCAGCACTTCCACCGATGCGGAGGATGAAAGTCCTGATCCATTCGGGATATTGCCGAATAACACAAGATCCATCCCCTGTTCTACTTTCATTCCTTTTTCCCCGAATGCCCACATGACACCCTTCGGGTAATTCGTCCAGTCTGCTTCCTTCTCCGGCTTTAAGCCTTCCACAGAAGACTCGATGACACCAAGCTGTTCGAAGTTCATGGAATAGAAACGGAGCTTCTTATCCTCCCTCTTTCTTGCAACACCATAAGTACCAATCGTCAGTGCACATGGGAACACATGTCCGCCATTATAATCGGTATGCTCCCCGATCATATTCACACGGCCTGGTGCAAAATAAACACCAATTTCGCCTTCCTCCCCGAATAACTCTTTAAACTTTGCCAGTACATTTTCCCAGATCATACTTCCTCCTTGTCACGCCCTTCTTCCGGGGCAAAATCCGTTTTTTTCTGATAAATCTATTATAACAGTCCTCTTTCTCTTTGCAACCCGTTGCCCGTATGCTGCAACATATCACAAAAAGAATGCAACATTTTTACATAACGAAAATGAGGCTGCCACACGGCAGCCTCATTCCACTTTTCTTCTCTTCTTTTCTTATTTCAACGGATACTTCTCTGTCAGAGCTTTCACAATCTCTTTTGCCTTCGGAGCAGCGCTCTCGCCCTCTTTGATCATCATGGCGATCGCCTCTGCGATCTGGTCCATATCTTCTGTGTTCATGCCACGGGATGTCACAGCAGGAGTTCCGAGACGTACCCCACTTGTTACAAACGGTGACTTCGGATCATTCGGGATCGTATTCTTGTTGCAGGTGATGTTCACGGAATCTAATAACTTCTCCAATGTTTTTCCTGTGATGTCGTAATTGGTAAGATCTACTAACATCAGGTGGTTATCGGTGCCGCCGGATACAATCTTAATTCCGCGGCTCATCAGCCCTTTGCACAATGCCTGTGCATTATCCACAATATTCTGCTGGTATACTTTGAATTCCGGCTGTAATGCCTCTTTGAAGCAGACTGCCTTTGCCGCGATCACATGCATCAAAGGTCCTCCCTGTGTTCCCGGGAAAATAGCTTTATTGAAGTTGTACTTGTCCGCAATCTCCTGGCTGCTTAAGATCATACCACCACGAGGTCCGCGCAGTGTCTTATGTGTCGTTGTTGTGACAACGTGTGCATATGGGATTGGACTTGGATGAAGCCCTGCTGCGACAAGACCTGCGATATGTGCCATATCTACCATCAAAACCGCGCCGCATGCATCTGCGATCTCACGGAATCTCTTGAAGTCAATCGTTCTTGCGTAAGCTGAGGCTCCAGCAATAATCATCTTCGGCTTGTGCTCCATCGCCAGTTCCATGACCTTGTCATAGTCGATGAAACCCTCATCGTTTACCCCGTAAGGAACCACATGGAAATACTTTCCGGAGAAATTGACCGGTGAACCATGAGTCAGATGTCCGCCGTGGTCTAAGTTCATTCCCATAATCGTATCGCCCGGCTCTAAGATAGCGAACTGAACCGCCATATTTGCCTGTGCACCGGAATGAGGCTGTACATTGACATACTCGCAGCCAAATAACTGCTTTGCGCGCTCCCTTGCGAGCTCCTCGACTACATCCACACAGTCACAACCGCCATAATACCGTTTTCCCGGATAACCTTCCGCATATTTATTCGTAAGGACACTTCCCATTGCAGACATGACTGCCGGGCTTACCCAGTTCTCCGATGCAATCAGCTCAATGTGGCTGTTCTGTCTGTCAAATTCATCCGTGATCGCTTGCGCGATTTCCGGATCCACTGCCTGAATATCTTCTAATGTATACATAATCCTGTTTCCTCCTTCTTATGTGTTCCGTTTTTCTTTATGGAACATTATAGCGGAAATTTATTTGTGATTCAATAAAAATCTTGCCGCCAGTCCTATTTCCCGCTATAATAGAGATATTGTACAGTAACCAAAGGGAGAAATAAATATCATGCTCACAGTAATGAAATTTGGCGGGAGCTCCGTTGCGGATCTTGCACATATCCGCAACGTAGCACAACGCTGTATTGAAAAACAGCAGTCGGGCAGTCAGGTCGTGGTTGTTCTTTCCGCAATGGGAAAGACGACAGACAATCTGATCGCCACTGCAAAACAGATTACCCCGAACCCATCCAGGCGCGAGATGGATATGCTGTTGTCCACCGGAGAACAGGTTTCCGTATCGTTGATGGCGATGACGCTTCTTCAGATGGGTGTCAGCGCTGTCTCCTTAAATGCATGGCAGGTTCCGATGCATACAACCTCTGACTATCAGAATGCCAAGTTCAAACGGATTGATACCGAGCGTATCCGCAAGGAATTAGACGGCAATAAAATCGTTGTAATCACCGGTTTTCAGGGTATTAACAAATACGATGACATCACCACATTAGGACGTGGCGGCTCTGATACGACAGCCGTTGCGCTTGCCGCAGAGCTGCATGCAGATGTCTGCGAGATTTATACTGATGTAGACGGTGTCTATACGGCAGACCCACGTGTTGTTCCGAACGCGAAGAAAATGGAGGAAGTCACCTACGATGAGATGCTTGAGATGGCATCCTTAGGAGCCAAAGTCCTGCACAGCCGCTGTGTGGAGATTGCCAAGAAATACGGAGTGGAGTTACTCGTCTGCTCAAGCTTAAACCGAAATTCCGGTACAATTGTAAGGGAGAATACAAAGATGGAAAAAATGTTGATCAGCGGCGTTGCTGCCGATAAAAATGTTGCGAAGATCCGTGTTGCCGGTCTCGGAAATGATCCTGACAGCACATTTAAACTGTTAAATCTGTTAGATAAGAATAACTTAAATATTGATGTTATGATCCAGTCCCTCGGAAAGGACGGAACCAAGTCCGTTTCCTTCACCGTTGCGAAGACGGATTTGAACCGCACATTAGAGGTGTTGTCTGCCAACAAAGGACAGCTCGGCATCCAGAAGCTCGACTCTGATGAGAAGGTTGCCAAAGTATCCGTTATCGGTGCCGGTATCCGTTCCCATTCCGGTGTCGCTGCAAAGATGTTCGGCGCACTCGCCAACGCGGGAATTAATACAGAGATGGTAACGACTTCCGAAATCCGCATCACTGCTCTGATTAATGAGGATTACACCGATCTCGCCATGCGTGCGATCCATGAGACATTTTTAGAGTAATACAATACCAGACTGCACACTTTGCGACATTCTGCAAGTGAGTAAAACTCAAAAGCCCTCCCGAAGCTGCCAATCTCCTTGCATCTTTCATGCATTCTTATTATAATATGGTCATGAGGTTTATTCAGAAAAGGCCTTGCGGCAGAAAATGTTAAAAAATAACAGAGGAGGAAAACATCTCATGAAGAAGTTTTTAAAGGAATTCAAAGAATTTATCAACCGTGGAAATGTCATGGATATGGCAGTCGGTATCATCATCGGCGGTGCTTTCACCAGCATTGTATCTTCCCTTGTCGAAGATATTATCAACCCGTTCTTAGGACTGTTCGGCGGAATGAACTTCGATAGGCTCTCCTGGAACATCCTCGGTGAAGTGACGTTGAACTATGGAAAGTTCCTGACGGCTGTCATCAACTTTTTAATTATGGCACTTGTTGTTTTCATTATCGTAAGAACCTTAAATCAGGCTTCCGCAAAGCTTTCCCACAAAGAGGAAAAGCCTGCTGCACCGACTACGAAAGTATGTCCGATGTGCAAGAGCACAATCGCCATCGACGCATGCAGATGCCCGCAGTGTACTTCTATTTTAGATGCGAAGGCTGTGAAGGAATTCGAAGCTTCTGTCAGCCAGAAGTAACCTGACCATAAAATAACTTACCAATACCTGACCCTCGAATCTCCATTCCCGTGGTCAGGTGTTTTTTTATTGTTTCACAGCACACTTTTCCTAAAAAAATTGGCATAACCGAAGTTACGCCAATTTTTTTGTTGATTTCAAAATCTCTTTCACATTGTCCGCATTTTTCCGGACACACTCTTTAGATTGTCTTCAACTCGTACGCTCTCGTTCCAAGTCCGATCTTCTGTGCATGCTCTAAGCAGGTTCTCCACTCGGCATCCGGATGTGTCATATGGAAATGCTCATGGTCACACTCTGTGTGTTCTGCCTCTGCTTTTGCAAGGTTCTGTCCGAGTATACTCTCCTTCACCGGTGTCATCTGGTTACACAGATCCACACATGCCTGGTCTAACGCTACCGGGTCAAAAGATGCCAGCATACCGATATTCGGAATGATTGGAATATCATTCTCGGCATGGCAGTCGCAGTTCGGGGATACATCACAGATCAGGGATACATGGAAGCATGGTCTGTTCTGACAGACTGCAAGGCTGTACTCTGCCATTTTATAGTTTAAAACTGCAACCGAATCTGCAAAATCTGCCGCAATCGCATCCTTCGGACAGACTGCAAGACATCTGCCGCATCCCACACATTTGTCATGGTCGATTCTTGCCTTCCGGTCTGTAATGATCGGCGCCCCATGTGCACAGATCCTGCTGCAGGAACCGCAGCCGATGCAGGCACTCTCATCCACACTTGGCTTTCCCTCACAGTGCTGTTCCATCTTACCTGCTCTGGAGCCGCAGCCCATACCAATGTTCTTGATTGTGCCTCCGAAACCTGCCATCTCATGTCCCTTGAAATGCGTCAGGGAAATAAAGACATCTGCATCCATAATCGCAGATCCGATCTTCGCTTCCTTCACATACTCTCCGTCAACCGGAACTAATGTCTCATCGGTTCCTTTCAGTCCGTCCGCGATCAGCACATGACATCCGGTCTGATATGGGGAAAATCCGTTGACATACGCTGTCTCCAAATGATCTAACGCATTCTTTCTGCTTCCCACATACAGGGTGTTACAGTCTGTCAGAAAAGGCTTTCCACCAAGCTCTTTCACATAATCAGCAACAACTTTCGCATAATTTGGACGAAGGAATGCAAGGTTTCCGTATTCCCCGAAATGAATCTTGATCGCTGCATATTTCTCATTGAAATCAATCGTTTCAAATCCGGCTGTCTTCATCAGTCTGTGCAGTTTCTGAAGCAGATTTTCATTTCCGGTTGCCTTAAAGGATGTAAAATATACGTTTGATTTTTCCATTTTATTTTGCCTCCTGATTTTTATTTTTTCTGATGTTGCTTCACCACTTTTGTCATATAACATGTCAATAACAGAATTTCAGCTCATATTTTTTTATTATAAACCCTAGAGTGCACTTCAGGTCAAGCATTTTTTCATTGCACTGCCGTCAAAAACTGCCAGCCGGAACGGATCCGACTGGCAGCCTTGCTGTAACCTTATATTCTATTCTGCGAATTTTCCGCAGCACTGCTTATATTTCTTGCCGGATCCACATGGACACGGATCATTCGGATAGACTTTGGCAGCCGCACGCTTCTTCGGCGCTGCAGGAGCGGAGTCATCCTTATTGGTTCCGGTTACTTTCGCAACCTGCTCACGCTCTACCTTCTGTTCAATCTTCACATGATATAACAGACGGATTGTATCCTCCTGAATATTGGCTGTCATCTCATCGAACATGTCGAAGCCTGCCATCTTGTACTCTACTAACGGATCTCTCTGACCATAAGCCTGAAGTCCGATACCCTGACGGAGCTGTTCCATATCATCGATATGATCCATCCACTTGCGGTCGATCACTTTCAGTAATACGACACGCTCTAACTCACGGAACTGTTCCGGCTCAGGGAACTCTGTCTCTTTTGCCTCATACAGCTTCACAGCCTTCTCCTTCAGCAGATGCTTCAGCTCCTTATTGTTCTTAACCTCTGCAATCGTCTCCTCGGTAACCGGTTCTAACGGAATGATTGGAAGAAGCAGCTGGTTCAATTCATTCAGATCCCACTCATCCTTCGGGATTTCCCCGGAAATACATGTATCTACACAGCTCTCCACGCGGTCTGTGATCATCTTAAAGATCGCATCGCGCATACTCTCGCCGTTCAATACACGCAGACGCTCTGCGTAAATAATCTCTCTCTGGTCATTCATAACCTGATCGTACTCTAACAGGTTCTTACGGATACCATAGTTATTCGCCTCGATCTTCTGCTGTGCTTTCTCGATCGCAGAAGTCAACATCTTGTGCTGGATCTGCTCGTTCTCCGGAACTCCAAGTGCATTGAACACATCCATTAGCTTTTCGGAACCGAACAGTCTCATCAGATCGTCCTCTAAGGAAATGAAGAACTGGGATTCTCCGACATCTCCCTGACGTCCGGAACGTCCACGCAGCTGGTTATCAATACGTCTGGACTCGTGGCGCTCAGTACCGATAATCTTAAGACCGCCAGCTTCCCTTGCCGCATCGTCAAGCTTAATATCCGTACCACGTCCTGCCATGTTCGTTGCGATCGTAACCGCACCATGCTGTCCAGCTCCCGCTACGATCTCTGCCTCTAATTCATGGAACTTTGCATTCAGTACGCTGTGCTGGATGCCTTCCCTCTTCAGCATACCGCTGATCAGCTCAGAAGTGTCAATGTTGATCGTACCGACTAATACCGGCTGTCCTTTCTCGTGGGATTTCTTAACCTCCTCGACAACGGCACGGTACTTCTCTTTCTTCGTCTTATACACGGCATCATGATGGTCGACACGCTGTACCGGCTTGTTCGTTGGGATCTCGATAACGTCCATGCCATAAATGTCACGGAACTCTTTCTCCTCGGTAAGCGCGGTACCGGTCATACCTGCCTTCTTATCGAACTTATTAAAGAAGTTCTGGAATGTGATCGTGGCAAGCGTCTTGCTCTCACGCTTTACCTTCACATGTTCCTTCGCCTCGATTGCCTGATGCAGACCATCTGAATAACGGCGTCCCGGCATAATACGTCCGGTGAATTCATCGACGATCATGACCTGATCATCCTTGACTACATAGTCCTGGTCACGGAACATCAGGTTATGTGCGCGGAGGGCTAAGATTACATTGTGCTGGATCTCTAAGTTCTCCGCATCCGCTAAGTTATCAATCTTGAAGAACTGTTCTACCTTCTTCACACCATCCTGGGTAAGGTTGACAACCTTATCCTTCTCGTTGACAACGAAATCTCCGTTCTCTTCCTGCTCGATTCCCATGATGGCATCCATCTTCGAATACTCCGGAACGTCATCGCCACGCTTCATCTGTGTGGCAAGGATATCACATGCCTCATAAAGCTTCGTGGACTTGCCGCTCTGTCCGGAAATGATAAGCGGTGTTCTCGCCTCATCGATCAATACAGAGTCGACCTCATCGATGATCGCATAGTGAAGACCACGCTGTACGAGCTGTTCCTTGTAAATTACCATATTGTCTCTCAGATAATCAAATCCGAGTTCATTGTTCGTCACATAAGTAATGTCGCAGTTGTAAGCCTCCCGTCTCTCATCGTTGTTCATGGAGTTCAATACCACTCCGACTTTCAATCCAAGGAATTCATGAACCTGCCCCATCCACTCAGCATCACGCTTTGCCAGGTAGTCGTTGACAGTTACGATGCAGACGCCTTTTCCCTCTAAGGCATTCAGATAGGCCGGAAGGGTGGAAACCAATGTCTTACCTTCACCGGTCTTCATCTCTGCGATACGTCCCTGATGCAGGATAATACCACCGATGATCTGCACACGGTAATGCTCCATACCAAGTACACGCTTTGCTGCCTCACGTACGGTTGCGAACGCTTCCGGTAAAAGGGAATCCAGTGTCTCGCCCTTTTCCAGACGCTCTTTATATTCTTTTGTCTTGTTTCTTAATTCTTCATCGGAAAGCTTCTGCATGGAATCACGGTAAGATTCCACTTTGTCAACGAGCGGATAAATTCTCTTTAACTCTCTCTCGCTGTGTGTTCCGAAGATCTTTGTCAATGCACTCATAAAAGCTCCTATTCCCTGCTCTACATATTGATTTCGGTCTGCCTGTTTTTACATGCAAACCTCGCACAGTATCACTATTATACCACTTTCGCCAATTCACCACAACTGAAAATGACATAAACGTTTTGTGAACTTTTTATTAACTGAAAAATGCCTGTCTTATCATGAATAAAAACATCTTGCCGAACGCACCTGTCCTGATATATAATAGATAGAATGTAACAGTAGGATTTATCAGCATGAAAAAGGAGGTTTACATATATTATGAAGTATGTATACAAAACAAAAGGCACCTGTTCCCAGTTAATCGAGCTCGAGTTAGAGGGAAATATCGTTCACAATGTCAAGTTCACCGGCGGATGTAACGGAAACCTTCAGGCAATCCCGAAGCTTGTCGAAGGGCTTACGGTTGACCAGGTTGTAGAGAAGATCGGCGGTATCTCCTGTAATGGACGCGGTACTTCCTGTGGTGACCAGCTTGCAAGAGCCTGTCGTGAGGCTTATGAAGCTGAGCTGAAGCAGGAGGCTTAATACCTGCTGCCCCATCTGGCTTCACACGCTGGGAACTCCTGTCTATGACAGAGCCGCTTGTCCGGACAACTAAATAACATACAAAAACGCCGCACCGACAGATTTCGTATCCTGCCGGTACGGCGTTTTTGCATCTCTTATCTCTCTTTGACTGCGCGATCACCCTGTGAGCACTCCGTCACCGTCTTTTGATCCCGCCGACTTCTTAATCCGGATTCTGCAATACCGGCTGGATCTGTTTTCCCGCCAGTGCAAGTTCGATCGTATCCGGGAGCAGCTCCATCTTCGCGATCAGGGAATTCGGCTTGCTCTTACAGTTGTCCTGCCCGAACGGGACAAAATAAATATTCTTCGTGTTCATCAACATTCCGATATTTTTAAAATTGGCTCCGAGTGCATCGTTTGTGGAAATTGAGATCACAAGCGGTTTCCCGTTTCGCATATGTGCCTTCGCCGCCATGAGAACCGGCGTGTCTGTGATCCCGTTGCACAGCTTTGCCGCTGTATTCCCGGTACACGGCGCGATCACCATGATATCGAGAAAATTGTTCGGTCCGATCGGCTCCGCCGCGCAGATTGTCCGGATTCCCTCGTTTCCGGTTATGTCACAGATTCCTTCCACATAATCCCTCGCGCTGCCAAACCGCGTATCGCACGTCTGCGCATTGAAAGAAAAAATGGGAATCACATTCGCCCCGAGCTCTGTCAGCCGCCTGATTTCCTTTCTGGCTCTCGCAAACATACAGAAAGATCCCGTTATGCCAAGCCCGATATTATATTTTGACAAATCCATCTCTGCTTCCTGCCTTCTGTCTCTATCTTTTCTTCTATCAATCTGTCCTGCACCATTTTCCAAAATGGCACAGAAATCTGCCATACAAAACACTGCCGGCTTCCTCTGGTCTGTACCTTTTTCACTGCTCCCTCATCACCCGTTCCATGCACCGATCCAGAATAGCCGCGCTCTCCTTCGGTGCATACTTCCCCGGAAGCCCCGGAGCAAGCTCTGCCCGGATTCCGTATTCCTTCGCACAGGCAAAGTCCGTGCCGCCCGGTGCAGATGCAATATCTAAGATATACGCATCACGTGGAAGTTCCCTGATCAGAAGCTTCGTCACAACCGGTGCCGGTACCGTGTTGACCACCATCGCAGCCCCCATCGCTTCCTCCGGCCCAAATGCAAAATCAACCGCGTAGATTCCATCCTTTTTTGCCTTCATGCGCGCTTCTTTCCTCCGCGCGAGAACCGTCACCCGCGCGCCTAAACTTTTCAGCCTGCACGCGGCTGCCCTGCCACATTTACCGTAGCCGCTTACAAGGATTTTGGCTCCTTCTATATTATAAGGGCTGTTGCTGACAAGCTCTGCTATCACGCCCTCTGCCGTTGCCGCGGCATTTTCCTCCTTTACCTGTTCGTCATCCATAAAGTCATAAAATAAATTTCTTCCCGCCTGCAATATTTTTTTCTGTGTTTCAGAAAAGCAGCCTCCAAAGATCAGCACATCCTCCGGCACATCTTTTCTCAATATTTCTTCCAGCCGTTTCTGATCCGGGATTTTTGTCACCGGAACCGGAAGGATCAGCCTGTTTGCCTCTGCCAGATAAGTTTCAAGCTTCTCTAACTGCGTGCCTGCACGCTCTCTATTCCTGACATCCAGGCAGCGTACACAGATTCCTTTTTTTGTCAGTATCTCAGCCAGATACACCTGCCGCATATCACTGATAAAAAGTATGGTCTGACCTTTCATAATTTGGCACCTCTTTCTTCGGAATAACAACTGGTACGTTCCCTTCCCTTTATTATATGAACCCCTTTCTGTGATGTTACTTTCTTCTGTGTCCATTTTTTCTGTAGTTTTGATTGTATATATTTTCAGAATATTTCATTCTATTCATTCAATTATTCCTCTTTTTTTATTTTTTTATATTTTTTTCAAAATATGTGTTGACAAACATTCTATTATCTGATATAACATAATTAACAAAAGAACAGAGGACAAAGAAAAAAAATATAAGAGGAAAGGAAGGTACAGACCACCAGAAGCATAACGAATTACCCAAAACGATATTAAAAGAAACGAGGTACAGACCACCAAAATATTAAGTGCATTCGCTTTTAGATTCAAAGGAAGAAAGTAAACATGACAATCCTAATAAAGGATCCCATGAATTAGTATCAGACTAGGAAACATTCTTATATGGTACAATTCCAAAAGTCATAGGAACACAGATTCAGAGATTGAAGAAGAAAACGAAGAAGACCGAAAGTAAAAAAGAAAGAAAAGAAAGAACCTGATTAAGATGTTTTATTTGAAAGTAATAAAACAAAACAAGAAAAATTAAATAGTGAGGTATAGTCCAATGGACGAAATAGTTTAAA
>CAKRFH010000046.1:0-21795 GCA_934320555.1 uncultured Roseburia sp. | reverse complement strand
GCAATGGACATCATCATCGCAATGATATGCACTGGAACCCCGATCTTCGTCAGTGGCATCAGTGACTTCTCCAGTCCGTCTGTCAGCTGGTTCGGGGTTGTTGTCAATGTCATGATCGACGTGCCGAGGATCAGATAAGTCAGCCTGATTGCCATAATTATGGCATTCTGTGCCCCTTCTTTTGTGATTTTTAAAATCCAGAAGGAGACAATTGTTTCACCCGGTGTTAAAAACAGGTTGAATAACGCTGTGATGAGCATCAACACCATGATTGCTTTCAACCCTTTTACCATAAAGGAAAACGGAACTTTCGACAGCTTTATCACTCCAAATAAAAATGCGGTTGCTACAAGCAGAGCCGCAATTCCTTTGAAGCTAAATAGCGAAATAATATATATCAATGTAGCAAATAATTTTACTCTCGGGTCCAGCTTATGGATCACGGAATCCGCCGGATAATACTGGCCCAGTGTAATATCTCTTAACATAAATCCTCCATGCCGTCCTGCGCATGACATTCTCATGCACTCCGGCTTCTCATTTCTGGTCTGTGGCTTCTACTTAACAAGCTTCGCCCGCATGGCGTTCTCCTGCATCTCCGTCTCGTGTGGTATCCTTCCAAGCAAGACCTCTAACAGGCTCTCCCTCGCCTCCGCAACCGTGGTCGCATCGGTATTCACCTCAAGCCCTTTCTCCTTCAGCTCATGCATCAGGTAGGTCACCTGCGGTGCCGCCAGACCAATCTGTTCTAATTCTTTATAATGATGGAACACTTCCCTTGGAGCACCGTCGAACGCCACCTGACCATGGTTCATCACGATGATCCGGTCCACATACTTCGCCACATCCTCCATGCTGTGTGAGACAAGAATAACGGTGATGCCACGCTCTCTGTGCATCCGCGCGACAAGGTCTAAGATCTCATCCCTGCCCGCCGGGTCTAAGCCTGCCGTCGGCTCGTCTAAGATCAGCACCTCCGGCTCCATGGCAAGTACACCTGCGATTGCGACACGACGCTTCTGTCCTCCGGAAAGCTCGAACGGGGACTGGTCATACAGTTCCTCCCCGATGCCGACACTCTGCAGAGCCTCCTTCGCTTTCGCTACAGCTTCCTCTTTCGAGAGTCCCTGGTTCTTCGGTCCGAAACACACATCCTCTAAGATGGTCGCCTCGAACAGCTGATGCTCCGGATACTGGAACACAAGTCCGACATGGCTTCTCAGCTCCCTGAAATCAAAACCCTCATCATAAATATTTTTCTCATTGTAATAAATTGCACCGGAAGTCGCCTTCACAAGTCCGTTCAGATGCTGGATCAGCGTGGACTTGCCGGATCCGGTATGTCCGATCACACCGATAAACTGGCCATCCGGTATCGTCAGATTGACATCTTTTAATGCCTGTATCTGATAGGCAGTTCCTTCACTGTATACATAATTGATCTCTTTCAAAATAAGCGACATTTCACTGTCCGTGCCTTTCTGTCTCTTTCTTCTCCATTGCTTCCTGTGTCCGTCTTTTCTACTCTGCAATCTTCATGATCGCATCGGTCAGCTCTTCCCTGGTCAGGACACCAAGCGGGATATTAAGCCCTGCCTGCCTCAGTTCGTCTGCGAGCAGTGTGATCTGCGGGACATCCAGACGGTGTTCTTTCAATGTACCGACCTGTGAAAAAATATCACGCGGCGTTCCCTGCATGACCACACGTCCCTGATCCATGACATAGACATAATCCGCATCCACAACTTCTTCCATATAATGTGTGATCAAAAGGATCGTCACACCTTTTTTTTCATTCAGCTCATGCGCTGCGCGCAGAACCTCTTTTCGTCCGTTTGGATCGAGCATGGCAGTCGGTTCATCTAACACAATACATTTCGGTTCCATTGCCATAACGCCTGCAATTGCCACACGCTGCTTCTGTCCTCCGGAAAGCTTATTGGGAGAATGATGCCTGTATTGCAGCATTCCGACTGATTTCAGGCTCTCTTCCACTCTTTTCCAGATCTCATCCGTCGGCACCCCGATATTCTCCGGTCCGAATCCGACATCCTCCTCCACAACGCTGGCGATGATCTGGTTGTCCGGATTCTGGAACACCATGCCCGCTGACTGGCGCACCGGAAGGACATTCTCCTCCTTCGTCACATCCATGCCATCCACCCACAGGCTTCCCTCTGTCGGGGAAAGCAGTGCGTTAATGTGCTTTGCGAGGGTCGATTTTCCAGAACCGTTATGTCCTAAGATTGCAATGAACTGTCCCGGCTCCACCT
Organism: uncultured Roseburia sp.; assembly: GCA_934320555.1. GTDB lineage: Bacteria > Bacillota > Clostridia > Lachnospirales > Lachnospiraceae > Roseburia. Next base: position 19,522 of record CAKRFH010000046.1, on the reverse strand, counting down.
CGATATCCACATGGTCTAACGCGGTCTTAGTTCCCTCTACGTTGCCCTCCTCGTCCCTGCGGATATATTCATGAACAAGCTGTTTTGCTTTGATGATTCCCATGTCATTTTACCTTTCTAGTCATCCCATTTCAGGCGGTGCAGTTCTCCCTCAAGCTTCATATGGTCAAACTGGTTCTGTCTGAGTGCCTCGTAGAGCACGATTGCCACGGAATTGGACAGATTTAAGGATCTTGTCTCCCCGATCATCGGAATGCGTACACAGGTGTCCGGGTTCGCCTTTAAAATCTCCTCCGGGATACCTGCACTCTCTTTTCCAAACATGATATAGCAATCCGGCTCATAGGAGACATCCGAGTACACATGTCTGCCCTTTGTCGTTGCCATATAAATCTTTGCATTCGGATTCTTCTCGCAGAAATCCTCCCAATTCACATAAGTCGTGACGTCTAAATCTTTCCAGTAATCCATCCCGGCACGTTTGATCGCTTTCTCGTCCAGGCGGAACCCGAGCGGCTCGATCAGATGCAGCCTTGTCCCGGTCGCCACACAGGTTCTTCCGATATTTCCGGTATTTGCCGGGATCTCCGGCTCATATAATACAATATTCAACTCTGCCATAATCTGCTCTTTTCTTCTCTCTGTTTCCTGTATTTTCCGGTTTTCTTACGCCTGCTGTCTCAGCTTTGTGACATACGCTTCCATCCGGTTCATGGCTTCCCTCAGATTATCAAGGGAATAGGCATAGGAAATCCGGACAAATCCCTCTCCGCATTTTCCAAATGCGGTTCCCGGCACGACCGCTAACTTCTGGTCATTCAAAAGTCCGGTTGCGAACTCCTCGGATGTCATGCCGAACTCCCCCACATACGGGAACACATAAAATGCCCCAAATGGTTCGAAGCACTGTAATCCCATCTCCTCGAACCGGTGCAGAAGATAACGTCTTCTTCCGTTATATTCCTCCCTCATCTGTGCCACGTCCGCATCACCGTTCTTTAACGCCTCTACACCAGCATACTGGCTTGTGGTAGGTGCGCACATGATTGCGAACTGGTGGATCTTTAACATCTGCTCAAGAACCACCCTCGGTCCGCACGCATAGCCTAATCGCCATCCGGTCATGGCATGGGACTTTGACATACCGTTGATCACGATCGTCCTCTCCCACATGCCTGGCAGTGATGCGATCGACACATGCTTCTCCAGATAAGTCAGCTCCGAATAAATCTCATCACTTAGCACAAACAGGTCATACTTCTCAATCACTGCTGCAATCTTCTCAAGATCCGGCTTCTCCATAACGGCACCGGTCGGGTTGTTCGGGAATGGAAGTACTAATAACTTCGTCTTCGGTGTGATGGCAGCCTCTAGCTCCTCTGCGGTCAGACGGAATTCATTCTCCGCTTTCAGTTCGATCACCACCGGTGTTGCACCCGCTAATACTGCACACGGCACATAGGACACATAGCTTGGCTGTGGGATCAGCACCTCATCGCCCGGATCTAACATGGCACGCATGGCGGCATCGATCGCTTCACTTCCACCAATCGTTACCATGATCTCATGCTCCTCGTCATATTTAAGACCGTAATGGCGGTCTAAGAAATAGCTGATCTCTGTTTTTAACTCTTTCAATCCGGCATTGGACGTATAGTGTGTCTTTCCTTTTTCCAGGGAATAGATACCCTCATCCCGGATATGCCACGGCGTGTCAAAATCAGGCTCACCGACACCAAGGGAGATGGCATCCTTCATCTCATGCACCACGTCGAAAAACTTTCGGATACCGGATGGTTCGATGTTCGGAATAATCTTATTTAACGGGTCTCTCATCTTACATCTCAATCCTTTCGTCTTTTGCCGGTTCTGCCATGACAGTTCCGTGATCCTTATACTTCTTCAAAATAAAGTTTGTCTTTGTGCTCAATACAGAATCAAGCGGAGAAAGCTTGTCAGATACGAACTGGGATACCTCACGCAGTGTCTTCCCCTCGATGGTCACCATGAAATCAAAACCGCCGGAGATCAGGTAAACTGAATTCACCTCCGGGTAATTGTAGATACGCTCTGCCACCTTGTCAAATCCCATGCCTCTCTGCGGGGTTACACGCACCTCGATCAGTGCAGTCACCTTCTCAATGCCTGCCTTATCCCAGTCGATTAATGTATGGTAGCCGCAGATGATGTGCTCCTCTTCCATTTTCTCAAGCTCATTCATGACAGATGCCTCATCCACACCGAGAATGATGGCAAGTTCCCTGATGTCAATCCTGCTGTTTTTCTCTATAAAAGTTAAAATCTTTTCGCGCATATTCTATGATCCTCTCTATCTGGAAATTACTTTATATAATTCATCCGTCTTCGGCGGCTCTAAGAATCGCCGCTCGTCCTCATTCAAAAGGACGCGGTCATTTCCTGTTGTCGCTTTTCCGATGATGGTCGCCTGAATTCCCGCTTTTTCAAGCTCTCGAACCAAATGATTGCCGTCTTTTGCCGCCATTAACATGCAGCCGCTTGAAATAAGCAAATATGGATTCACCCCGAAAAATTCGCAGACTTCCACCGTCTCCTGACGGATCGGTATCTTCTTTAAGTCGATTTCAAGTCCGACACCAGATGCTTCTGCCATCTCCCAGAGAGCCCCGAATATGCCGCCCTCTGTCACATCGTGCATAGCACTGACGCCAGACTTCACGGCGACTGCGGCCTCTGATAACACCGGAATATAGACATCTAACGCTTTCGCTTTCTCCACAAAAGGAGCTGCGAAACGCGTCAGAAGCTCTTCCTCTTTCTCTTTTGCGATAATGGATGTTCCCTCAAGACCAATCCATTTTGTCACAAGAATATCCATTCCTGGCTCTGCGCCTGCGGTGGAGATCAATCGGCCTTTCTTCGCTTTTCCAACCCCACACACAGAGATCACCGGCTGGTTCACCACGCGCGTCACCTCGGTATGTCCGCCCATGATCTGGACGTTGGCTTTCTCACAGGCCGCTTCCACCTGCTTCATCATAAGGCAAAGATCCTGTTCACAGACAGATGTAGGTAAAAGTACGGTAAGGAGTACACCAACCGGCTCTGCCCCTGCACTGGCAAGGTCATTCATCGTGATCTGGATCGCTAGCGTCCCGATATCCTTTGCCGTTCCTGTGATCGGGTCTGTGGACATCACAAGGATCTCGTCCGGCTCAAGCTGCATCGCCGCACAGTCCTCCCCGACTCCGGCTCCTAAGAGCACCTCCGGTCTCTTTGTATGGATCTGTTTGAATATAGACCGTTTCAGTACATTTTCCGGTACTTTTCCAACTTTCATCTCTCTGCCTTCCTGTGGCGGGCTTTCTATTCCTGTCCGTCACTGCTGTTATTTTCTGTAATATTACTCTCCGGAACACTTCCGATGATAGAATCCGCTTCCGCATTATCTGCACCGGAGCTTCCGTTGTCCTGACTGCTGTTGTCTGAATTGTTATTATTGTTGTTATTGTTATCTGTCTGGCTGTTGTCTGTCGTGGTATCAGCCGGAGCTGCTCCCCCCGCATACTGGGCTGCTGTTGCACGGATCGTTGCCTCGTCCCCTGTCGCAATCGCTGCATTCATCGCCGCTGTCGCATTCGGGTCTGCGGAAGCTGTTCCCACGTTCACAATCCTTGGTGAAGATTTGTACGTGCTCTTGTTGAATGCTTCCCGGCTCTTCTCCACACCATCCACTGTCACAATCTTCCACAATTTTGCCACATATCCGGTATGCTGTCCCTGCACCGTTGAGATACTTCCGATCGGTTCCCCTGTCGCCACGAACTGTGCCGGTGGATTATCCTCAGAGACGACCTCACTCTCGTAGCTGACCTTCCGGTTCGCCGGGCGTGTTTCCTGTCCGTAAATATTAAAGTACAGGTTCTTTCCACTTGTGTATCCCTCGATATAGATTGGGGCATCCAGATTATTGACAAACTTCAGATCTTTATAGTCTCCTGCGATTGCCGCGTCCATGGACGGCTTCACGTAGGTTACGATCATGGAGTGATTCGATCTCTGTGTCACCTCAAGCTCAGCGAGGATGACTGCATTGTACAGTGTCGTGGACACCTGGCACACACCGCCACCGTAAGACTGTACGGTCTGACCGTTCTCATAGGCTCCGGCAAGCTCATAACCGCCTGCTGCTGTCAGCGGTCCGATTGTTGCCGCAACGGAGAATTCATCTCCCGGGTATAACACGGTTCCGTCGATCTTGCCTGCTGCCACATCAATATTCTTGCAGCGTCCTGCTGAGGACGTGCTGTAGTTTGTATTATAGCTTCCAAGCAGATCCTTCACCTTAGACAGCTCTTCCTTCGTCCCCTTCGGCTCCACAACCTCTGCCACAAGTTCAAGCTCTGTATCTGTGCCATCCCAGCTGTCGGTCAGATATTCCTCGATGGCTGCGACAGACTCTGCCACATTCACTTCCACGCCGGAGCTTCCCTCCGTGATCTCGAACTGTCCGTTCACTCTCTTAAGTCCGCAGTTTACGGCATTATTATTCAAAGTCTTCGCCTTCTCTGTCAGCGTGGCTGCTGCCTGCGTCTCATCTATCGCCAACGGCAGTTCAAATACCTTGCCGCCGTGGGAGAGATCCTTTCTGTCTTTATAGCGTCTGATCAGGTTCCCCTCTTTGCCAACTGCAAGTGCTTCCTTCACGGCACTTGTATTCTTCACCGTGATTCCAAGTTCCTCCGCTGTCGCTTCCGCACTCTTTCCGTTCGCTGTCAGCGTAAAAACTGCCTGATTCACACTGTCTGCGTAAGCTGCAATCGCATCGTATGCTTCCTGCTCTGTCATTCCTCCAACAGAAACACTTCCAATAGAAACACCGTCTGCTATCCTTGCATCATCGTTTTCTGCTTTTGTTGTCATCGTGCTCCCCGCAAGCATGCCGCACACGAACACGGCTGCTGCCAGAAGCAACATTCTGCTCCATTTCTTTTTCATTTTAATATCTCCTCTTTGCATGCACCCATTTTATCATAATCCCTTTGTTTTTCAAGGTGTATAACAACGAATATCACGGACGGGGTTTTCCCTTTTTCGTATATTTTACATGAAGGCTGCAAGAATCGTAGTAATTAACATCGCTGCCACGATCAGGATTACAATTGCTGCCATCAGTTTATTGTTTTTCTTTTTACCAAAATCATACATTGTACATAGCTCCTTTATTTTCAGTGAAAATTATTAAAACTTCCATTTATCATAACACATCCGGTTTCGAATTATCAACACGATTTTTTCCCGGAAGCTTTCCGTACTGTGCGATCAGCCGATCTGTCAGACGGGAGGCTTCGCTTCTGGTCATCCCCTGCGGTAAGATCGGAAGTTCGATCTTATGGTACACAGCAAACTCCTTCAGATAGCGCAGCTGATTTGCAGTCGCCGGTGTCTGCCTTTTTGCCTTATAGCAGAGTGGCTTCGGTTCAAAGTCCCCCGGATGCTCCGCGAAGAACTGTTCCTTTAAACATTCAAAGATCTTCTGCGTCTCCCTCGCATCGTCTAGCGCCCGGTGCGCATTGCACCTGGCAACCTGAAAGTAGCTGCACAGGCTTTCTAAATCTTTCTTCTGTTCCGGTGGCAGGAATTTCCGCGACAGCTTTAACGTGTCCACCGCCTTCTTTTCCAACGGCAGTCTGTGATTGGCCGCCCACTGCTTTAAAAAGCTGTAATCAAAGATCACATTCTGCCCGATGATCACATCCTCCCCTAAGAAATCGAGAAACCGCGGCAGTATCTCTTCCATGCTGTCTCCTCTTTCTGCCATCTCGTTCGTAATCCCGGTAAGCTTCACAACTTTCTCAGACAGGGCAATTCCCGGATTGATAAGCCCTGAAAACTCTTCTGTCACTTTTCCTGCAAGCACCCTCACGGCACCGACCTCTAAGATGCGGTCTGTTTTCGCATTTAACCCTGTCATCTCAAGATCCAGCACTACATAATCCTCTAACGGTTCTCTCGCATTCTCTGTCTCCATGTCCTCCCCCTGTTTTCCAAATGCATCACGCTATACCATCTGTGCACTCTGTCACCTGTGCCTGATGGTCTAACGGATCTCTCCTGTCATAATCAAACAACATATAAACTGGCTTCTCCAGACGCTCCGGCAGCGCTTCTATCGTCTTCTCCCACTTGGTCGGGAAACGGTAGTGGAACGGCTCCAGATGGGACTTGCTGCCTTTTTTGCAATATTTTCTCGTCTGCTCCTTAAAATCTGCCAGATCCGGTGCCCAGGACGGTCTGCTCTTACAGTTTTCCCGATAATACAGGTCGAACGTAAGGCTTTCTTCTATGAGAGTGAGAATCTCCTCCTGCCCTGGGAACTTCTCCTGCATAAATTCCAGGAAAATCTCTGCACGGCGGAGTCTCGAATGGCTCATTCCAAAATAGCCCTTCCGCTCATAAAATTCTCCCATCTCCTGAAACAGGAAAAAGGCGCTCTCAAACAGCGGATCCATCGTCTTCATCGTGACCTCATACTGACCGCTGTTGTAATAAACCTCCAGCATTTCCTCTACCTGCTTAATCTTTAACACATCGTCAAAGCTCAGCCAGTTCGTCTGCATCACCTCGTACGGTGTCTTCGTATGGTAGACAAGACCGTACTCTTTTGCGTGCTCATACATGTAGGAACCCTTCAGCACTTTTAAGAAGCCAAGCTGTAACTGGTTTGGTTTTAAAGCATAGATCTCATCAAAAGATCTGGAAAATGTCTCATAGTCTTCAAATGGAAGCCCTGCAATCAGATCCAAATGCTCGTGCACATTTCCGCCGCTCTGGATCCGCTTCACGATCTGCTTCAACAGTCCCAGATCCATCGTCCGGTGGATTTCCCGGATTGTCGCGTCATTGGTAGACTGCACGCCAATCTCCAACTGGATCAGTCCCGGCCGCATTGTGTTGATTAAGGCGAGCTCCTCCTCCCGGAGCAGGTCTGCAGCGATCTCGAAGTGGAAATTCGTAATCCCGTTATCGTGTTCCTTCACAAACTGCCAGATTGCCATCGCATGTTCGTGGTTGCAGTTGAACGTACGGTCCACGAACTTCACCTGCGGCACTCTCTTTTCGATAAAAAATGCAAGCTCTTTCTTCACAAGCTCAATGTCGCGGAAACGCAGCTTCTTTTCTATAGAAGAAAGACAGTAACTGCACCGGAACGGACAGCCTCTGCTGGATTCGTAATAGATAATTCTATTTTCAAAATTCTCCACCTTGTCATAGCAGAACGGGATCGTCCCCATCACAAGTGGCTCCTGTGGAAGGGTATAGACGGTCTCCCCCGTCTGCGCATCCCGGTATGCGATTCCGCGGATGGATGACAGCTCCCGTTTCCGGTCAACATAGTATTCACAGAATTCGCGGAAGGTGCGCTCCCCCTCCCCGATCATCACGCCAGTGACCTGTGGATGTTCTTTTAAGAATGTATCTACCTCGTAGGAGACCTCCGGTCCACCTACCCAGACCGGCACATCCGGACAGAGCTTCTTATATTCCCGGATCAGCTCCTCCACATAATCCATATTCCAGATATAACAGGAAAAGCACAGCACATCCGGTTTTTCCTTATAAATCTGTTCCAGGATATCATCTACCCGGTTATTGATCGTGTACTCCCCAATTGCAACGTATTTCTCGTATTCACCTGTATACGCTTTCAGGCTGTATACAGCAAGATTAGAATGTATATATTTGGCATTGATTGCCGTCAGAAAAATTTTCATTAGTTCTTACTCCTTCAGTTCTTAACTGATTATAAATTGAAAAAGGGAACAGTACAACATTTTTTTGTCATACTGCTCCCTTTTCCTGCTATCCACAGAATCGTGGGTTTATCTCATAATATAGCGAAAAATCACATCAAACCCGGCAATCCACAGAAGAACTGCTCCTGCCACATACGCCTTCGTCTTGTGTTCAAATCCAAAATGATATCCTGTATACAAGCCTGCGACAACCACTGCCACGGTCAGACAGATCACCATAATCAGAATCGGCATCACATTCGTGGACAGGAATCCGAATGCCACTCCGGTCAGAAGTGTATAGATTCCGGTAACTGCCGCGATCCGGATATACTTCTTATATGCAATCTCATCTTCCCGGTGCTCATCGACCCGTTCATTGCGGATTGCCTTCACAATCAGCCTGACACCCAGACAGAAAAAAATGACTGCTGCGATCACCAAACCGATAAACTTCTTATCAATTGCAAGCTCTCTCATATACAGAAGCTTCGCACAGACATGTCCGATGTAAAGCGCTGCAAGCTGCCATAACGTCATCAGTCCACATACGGCAGCCAGCCTTTTCTTGCTCACCTTTGCGACGAGAGACCCCTGGCATTCCATACCTGCAAATACGTCCAGCGATATGCCTATTAAAATCAGTAAATTCTCTATCCAGTTCATGTCTCCTCCTCGTTCTTTGCGTATATTATGGAAAAATGTCTGTATATACGATCCAAACCTCATGTTTATTATAGCGCATTTCCGACATTTTTCCATAGACAATGAATGTCAAATGTATAACGATTCTTTACTTAATGGCTGCGGTCTTGTAGATGAACTTCACACTTCCGTTCACGCCATCTGCGATATCTGTATAAGTCTGGTAATCAGCACCGGCATCTAAGACTGTCTGCATTCTCTCAAGCAGCGGTTTCAGATCACCATTATAGCTGTTGACAATCTTCTCAATACCGGATTCGTTGAACTCTACAATACCGTCTGCTAACTGGTGTGCACCGTCCTGTAACGTGCCGACACCGTCTGTCAGCTGTCCTGTTGCGTCCGTTACCTGCGCTGCTCCGTTTTTCAGTGCTTCATTATTTCCAACCAGAGTTGCTGCTCCGTTTGCAAGCTGGGCTGCTCCGTCCTTCAACTGCGCTGCTCCGTCCTTCAACTGTGCTGCTCCACTGCTTAACGTGCCGGTCTTGTCATTGAGCTGTGTGATTCCTGCCTGGATCGTACTCACACCGGCAGAGAGGTCTGACGCACCTTTCGCAACATCTGCTGCGCCCTGTACAAGCTGGCTTAACTTCGCTGCGGTATCCCCATTACTTAAGTTTGCCTGTACCTGATCTAATGCTGCTACGGCACCGTCTACCTGACCCATACCGTTCTGTAATGCTGCGATCGTATCTCCGAGGGACGCGATCACAAGGGACGCTTCCTTCGCATTCGTAATGTTAAAGTTCATGCCCTGTGCCGCAAGTGCCTGCGATACTCCTGCATAGTACTGGGATGCAGCTCCCTTTAACTGCTGGTAAGTCTCATCCGCTGCCGTTGTTCCGTCTACAGTCAGATAAGTTGCAGCCTGTACTTCATAATCAATGCCGGTCTCTAAGTTTGCCTGTGCACCTTTTAATGCCTCTACGGTTGCCTTTGCAGTATCGTAGTCCATTCCTGCGGTGTTGGTGAAGTTATCTTTCACGCCCTGCTTGCTTGCCTCTAACGTACTTCCCATGCCCTGGATGATGCCTGCTAACTGATTCACACCATCGCTTACCTGGGCAGCTCCGGCTGCAAGGTTCTTCGCTCCGTCTGCTGCACTGTCTGTTCCTGCTTTCAGCTGTCCGACGCCGCCTACGAGTGCCGGAACATTGTCTGCTAACGTATCGATTCCACTCTTTAAGGATCCAATTCCATTATTTAAGGTTCCGATCCCATTATTTAAGGTCACTGCGCCGTCTGTGTAAGCTGTGATTGCATCCTGTAAGGAGAGTACACCGTTTGAGAATTCTCCCATCTTACTCTTTAATGTATCCATGCCCTCTGCAAGTTCCCCGGAACCATCCTGTAACTGATTTGTCGCATCCGTCAGGGAATCTAACATATCCTCAATGGAAGTTGTCGGGTCTTCCCCGTCTGCACTGATGAAGTTCGTTGCATTCATGGCAACCGTCATCGTCATCTCTAAAGAGAAGTCCTCGACCTGTGCAGTCACCTCGAAGTAATCCGGAATGGAGACGTCAGAATCAAAATCAGAATCCTCGACGTTTAAGCTGTCCTTTAAGCCCGGAAGTGCATAGCCCACTACAATATTATGATTTCCATCGGAAATCACTCTTCCGTTTGAGACTTCGATATCGGTGAAGCTGTCATCGAATACCATACCGGTCAGTGTAACAAAAGGAACGTTGATCTCCTCCTCTTTGCCGTTAATCTCTGCGGTTGTCGTTTCATGATTTGTGTAATCGAAGCGGATAGTTACTTTTCCGGATTTTCCTGCGAGTTCCTCCGGTGAGATCTCTTTTCCATCCAGATAGTAGGTGATCTGTTCTGTAACCGGAAGCTCTTTCTCAGAAGTTCCCTGATAGAAAATATCATTTCCGTCTGCCTGCCAGGTCAGCTTGCTGCCGTTCTGGGTGAAGGTCTCGTCGCCCTTTACATTCTCAATGTCTTTCAGGTCAGAAGCATCTTCTAAGGAAGCGGCATCGTTCTGGTTGATCAGATGGTCGGATACGATCTGCCTGGTCGCATTTCCGTTGCTGTCTGCGATCACGTAGACCGTCTCTTCTTTTCCGATATCCACTTCATTGATCTTCAGGCTGCTGTTTAAGGCATCGGTGAGCTTCTCCTCCTCACCCTCTGCGGCGTTGACTTTATTTGCGACCACTCCGGCAACGGCGTTTGTGGCACCTTCTCCGTGGGAAGTCAAGCCATATACGGAAGCACCGGTTCCGACCATTGTCACAACGAGGACACCTGCCACGATGCGGATCACATATTTATTTTTAAAATGTTTTTTTAACTCTGCTAATTTCATTTCTTCCACTCTTCCTTTCTTTTACTGAACAGATACGTTCTGCTCTGTCGTTTTCATCTTTGTTTCCTGCTTCCCCGGTTTGAAGCCCGCACTGCTTGCACAGATCAACCGGTCAAATACCATAAACATGGATGGCAGGATAAAGATTACAACAAACATACTGATGATCGCGCCTCTCGCCATCAGGGAGCAGAGGGAGCTGATCATATCAATATTCGAATACATTCCAACACCAAAGGTTGCGGCAAAAAAGCTTAACGCACTGACGATGATCGACTGAATTGATCCTTCGAGTGCTGTCGTGATCGCATCTTTTTTCTCTGCACCTCTGCTTCTCGCCCTCTTATATTTATTCGTCATCAGGATCGCATAATCGACCGTCGCGCCGAGCTGGATCGTGCCGATGACGATGGATGCGATAAACGGAAGTGTTGTGTGCGTGTAACACGGAATACCCATATTGATGAAAATTGCAAATTCGATGACGGCAACTAAGATCACCGGCAGGGAAGCGGATTTGAACACCAGTAATATAATGAAGAAGATCGCTCCGATGGACACCGCACTGACACGGGTAAAGTCTTCATCGGTGATTTCGATCAGATCCTTCGTACATGGAGCCTCACCAATCAACATTGCGTTGCTGTCGTATTTCTTAATGATATTGTTAATTTCTTCACACTGTGCATTTACTTCATCGGAAGCCACTGCGTATTCACTCGACACGATCATGAGCTGGTAATTCTCACTTTGCAGTACGTCTTTGATGTCGTCCGGAATGATGTCCTTCGGGATGCCCGGTCCTACCAGGGAATCATAACCGAGTGCCATCTTCACACCGTCTACCTTTTCGATCTCGGAGAGCATTGCCTTCGCCTCTTTCGAGGAAAGATGACTGTCCGCTAAGATCATATGGGTTGCTCCCATATCGTACTCATCATTTAATTTGTTGTTTGCCGTGATACTGTCTAAGCTCTCCGGCAGGGTTCCTGCAAGATCATAGTACACATCCGTGTGGGTATATCCATATACCGCCGGAATCAGGATGATAATAAATGCCACGATGAATGCGCGGTAATGTTTTACAATCCATTTTGAAATGATACCAAGATCCGGGATAATTGGCTTATGCTTCGTCTTCTCGATCACTTTGTCGAAAACAAGGATCATGGACGGCAATACTGTTACACAGCAGATCACACCGAAGATAACACCTTTCGCCATAACCACGCCAAGGTCCATACCAAGGGTGAAGCTCATGAAGCAGAGTGCGATAAATCCGGCAACCGTTGTGATGGAACTTCCGACAACGGATGTGATGGTTCCGGAGATGGCATGTGCCATCGCACGTTTCTTATCCCCGTTGAATCGCTCCTGCTGCTCCTCATAGCTATGCCACAGGAAAATGGAATAATCCATCGTGACACCAAGCTGTAATACCGCCGCAAGTGCCTGCGTTACATAAGAAATTTCCCCTTTGAACACGTTCGATCCAAGATTGTATACAATCGCCATTCCGATTGACAACAGGAAGAACAGCGGCATAATCGCAGAATCCATCGTGAGGGACAGTACTACCACTGCCAGGATAACAGCGATCAGCACGTAAATCGGTACCTCCTGTGCGGACAGGTTCTTTGTGTCCGTAACGACCGCTGACATACCGCTGATGAAGCACTGATCTTTCACAAGACCACGGATCGTCTCGATCGCCTCCATAGTCTCATCCGCTGACATTGATGTGTCATATAAGACCACCATCAGGGTGGAATCTGCATCTTTGTTATTGAAGAACTCGTACAGGTCATCCGGCAGCATCTCCATCGGAATGCTGACATCTAAGATAGAATCATACCAGATCACATCTTTTACATGATCCACCTGCGCCATCTCTTCCCGCATGGCTGAAATATCTTTCGGTTCCATTCCTTCCACCACGCAGAAGGAAAACGCTCCTGTTCCAAATTCATCTAACAGGACGTCCTGCCCTTTCATCGTTTCGATATCTTTTGGCAGATATGTCAGGATATCGTAATTCACTCTTGTGTTAAAATAACCGATTGCTGATGGGATCAAGAGCAAAAAGCTTAAGATCAGAATCGGTATCCGCAGCTTCACAACTGCTTTTCCAAACTTTATCATCGTTCTCTCCCTTTCTGTTTTCTTTCTGCCATGACTATAAAAAAAAAGACTGAATATGAAAATATTCAATCTTTTTGGGTTGTTTGCTTTGCTATACAATTTTTTAAATCTGTATTTCACAGACTACACATTTTCCGTTTTGTATATGTATGAATCCTACATATCCGCAATGATATCATCCATTGATCTCTTGATGATATAATCGTAAATCTCTGCCAGTTCCTTTGCCGGAATCGTCATTCCGGACTGGATCCAGGAGATGACCACATAGCACATGGACTGTGCATAATACTCCGAGATTCGCTGCGGTGTCAGCCACGAATATTTCTGCTTCCTTCCGGTATAATGGCTCTCGATCACGGACAGGAGTACCTGCTGCACGCAGTTCTTCGCGATCTCCCCAAACGAATTCTGTCCCTCTAAGCGGATCGCCTTTGTGTAGAATTCACGCTCCTTCTCAATATTTGTAAACAGTAAGATTAGTCCCTCACTGATCATGCCATTCTGGATGAGCGGCTCGCTCGGACCTAACAATTCTGTCTTGATAATCCATTCCAGCAGCTCATATTTGTCCTGAAAATGATTATAAAAAGTCGGACGGATCACTCCAGCCAGATCTGTGATTTCTTTAATTGTAATTTTTTCAATCGGATGCTTCTTTGCGAGTTCCTTAAAGCTTTCCGCTAGAAGTGAATCGATTGTACTCTTTCCCTGTCCCGTCATAACTCCCTCATGCTTTACAACAATTCTTTATTCATCAAATTCCACTGTGACGAAATATCCCTTCGGCGTCTCCTTGACATCCACAACCTTGCCCTCCTTCGACTTGATCCGGTTTCCTACCGGATAGTTGGCTGACATAGCATAGGCCTTTCCAAGTGTATAATAATAAGAGTTCGGAAGCTTTCCCTCTGTGATCGGGATCACCTGCCCGATCTCGACTAAACCGGTCCGCTCCATCTTGAATTCTTCCTGTCTCATGTCCGGTTCCTCTTTTCCTAATCTCTCTCGTCTTCGTCAGGATCTGCTTCCTTATATTCTACATCCAGCGCCTCTGCTTCCTCCCGCATCGCTTTTGCAGCCTTCGCCGTCCTTGATACGATCCACAGATCAGAGATTCCGTCATATACAAGTGCCACGCCGATAAACTTCATTGCAAGGCTTACAACTCCAAACGCATTGACGATACAGATCACACCAAATGCCAGGCTTACGATACCAAGTAACATCGCACTCCACCACTTCTCATATCCGTTCTGCTTCGTCTCCCATGCCATCCGGATATCTCCCATCCCGTGCACGGCAAGGATCACTCCGATCACGATCGGCACGATCACCGCAATGTAGGACGGTCTAGAAAAGAGCCAGACTCCGACTAATACAAGAACAAGTCCCAGAATTCCTGAGAACGTATTCATCACTCTGTTCGTAAAAAAACCGACCAGATTCACAACCCCCATCACGACCAGTCCACAGGCAAGTACCATACAGATCGCATTGATCGTCTGATCTGACCATACAAATAAAACAACACCAAGTGCCATGCATAAAACTGCTGATAAAATGACATCTGCTTTGATTCTCTTTAACGCTTCTTTCATCCCTTTTGCACTCCTTATCCTATTCTTTCCACTCCCGTATCATACCATTTTTTCCCGTTTTGGTAAACCTCATTCTGAAATGTAATTGTTTCATTTTGATTAAACTCTTTCCTTTGTTCTGTTAAAAGGATGCATTCTTGACATTTCCGGCTGTTTTGATTAGACTACACTACGAAATGAAGTGCTGTATAGAATGCTTTTGTCTGCACCTGTTTCACAAAAATGACTGACAGGAGGTTTCCAATGGGAAAAGAAGTAAAAACGAACGCTATGCGTATCCTTGATAAGAATAAAATACCTTATGAGATTCTGAATTATGAATGTGATGAATTTATTGACGGCCTGCACTCTGCCGAACTGACCGGTGCGCCGGTGGAGCAGTCTTTTAAGACGCTTGTCATGCAGGGAAAGAGCAAGCAGTATTATGTCTTTGTCCTTCCGATTGCCGAGGAGGTAGACTTAAAAGCTGCCGCAAGGACGGTCGGCGAGAAATCCGTGGAGATGATCCACGTGAAGGACATCACTGCCATTACCGGCTATGTCCGCGGAGGCTGCACCCCGATCGGCATGAAGAAGCAGTTCCCGACGGTCCTGCATGAGAGTGCGAAGAATTTCGACAAGATTTATGTCAGCGGTGGACGCATCGGAACCACAATCACGGTGAACCCGGATGCGCTGCTTGGAGTCGTGCGCGGGACTTATGCGGATATTATTGTGCATTGAGATTCCCGTTAGGGATTTGTCTGAGGGACGCTGCCGATTTTCGGAAAGTGAAAGTCGCCCGGTGTAGGCTGTGGAAGCCGCTCTTTTGGCTCACAGCCTGACGCTTGGGCGGTTTCACACTCTTAGCTTGTCATCTCCCGCGGATTTCTCGCAAGATTCATAATCTCCTGCAGTTCTGCCCCTTCAACCGGTGCATTGCCGTAGCTGACATGCTTGCCTTCGGTATTGATGCCGCCGAGAAGCCGGACATCCTTCTCCTTGGTCATCTCGATCGTGTAGTAGTTCGCCTCATCCTTCTGTGGATTGTAGGTGATATAGATACGGTAGCATAATGGCGGTACCAGTCCCTTATCCGGAAGGTCTACGCGGATTAAGGTCAGGTCTTCGGCGATATCCAGTGCCATGACGGAATAATCGTCCTCCGTGTATGGGTAAAGCTTTGGCTCTTTGAATGCGGCGGCAAAGATCTCATTTACAAATGCTTCCTTCTCATCGCAGAGCTTCTGGACAAACTCTGCCTTCTCAGCATAAAGGCGCTTCGGGATGATGGAATACTCTGTCTGATTCTTGACGAATGCCTGGAACTGCTGTGGTGTCATCTTCACCTGCTTCGGCTGTGCCTTGGCAAGCTTCTCATCTGCTTCGTGAAGCTTCTGGACAAGTTCCTTTTTCAGTACCAGATTGTCTGTGAACGGATTGATTACCATTCCGGCAAGATCTAACTTCTCATTTGCAGCTACACTGTTGCACGCCGGGAACGGCATGCTTAAGAGTGCCTGGCTCTTCGGTGAATTCTCCATCTGTGCTTTGGATGTATAGACTACAAAGTACTGTTCACCGGAATTGCTCTTTAAAAAGCACGGTGCCGGCTTATCCGGTGCCTGTAACATGGCCGGTACGAGCAGCTTAGTCGGACGGAGAAGATTTAATACTTCCGTCAGTTTCTCCTTTGTATGCTCTGTGGCATATTCTTTGATTGCCTGTTCTAATCTATCGTTGGTGATTTCCATTGTCATTTTTTCTTCCATGATATTTGTGGTTTCCTTTCGTTATATGGCGGTGAAGAGGTGTCCGCCGGTAGTCCGGCTCTTGTATACCGGTAGTCCGCAGTGCCGCCGGAAAACGCTAAAGCATTTTCCGGCTGTCGGGCATTCGCCCTATCCTCCAAATAAAATATAAAATCATGCCTGCGAGCAGCCAGATTTTATATTTTATTTGGAGGCACTGCTCATTGCTTACGCACATTTTATCACACTCCCCCGATAAAGGGAATGCTTTTTTATTATTACACCTACAGTGTCTCCAACAGTTCCGGAAGTTCGGACAGGTTATGGATCCTGTAATCCGGGTGGATATCCCCGTTATCGGTCACCTGTGGATCTTTCTGATACCAGATGGTCTTAAGTCCTGCCCGGATGCCTCCTAAGATGTCCGAAGAGAGACTATCCCCGACCATCACTGACTCCTCTTTCTTAAAATCCGGAATATGAGAAAAGCAGTATGCAAAGAACTGCAGATCCGGTTTGTGAAAGCCGATTTTTTTCGAGATAAAGAAGTCATCAAAATACGGGGCGATCCCGGAGTCTTTGATTCTCTGCCGCTGCACCTCATAGGTACCGTTCGATGCCGCGTACAGACGGTATTTGCCGGACAGCTGCTGCAAAAGCTCCATCGCTCCGTCCACAAGCTCATGTTCAAATGCAAGATTGTGCTCATACACTTTCGCCGTGTATTCCGGTGCCGCATCAATCCCAAGCTCTTTGAAAAAGATTTTATAGCGGTTAATCTTCACCTGCTCCTGCGTCAGCTCACCAAGCTCTAAGAGCTTCCACTGGGAGAGATTGATCTCGCTGTAGCGCTGTAATACTGCCGGAGTCGGATCCACTCCGATTGTAAGCAGGGCTTTCCGCAAGGCGCCCTGCTCTGCCTTATGGAAATCAAGAATTGTGTCGTCTAAATCCATCAGGATGGTTGTAATCATATTGGGGAAACATCCTTTCACTTGTATTTTTCAATCTTTTATGTAATAGGAGCAACCGGCAAATCTTATCGTTATTGCCATGAAAAAGAAAAAGAGCGTGCCGCCACCGGTACACACCCTTTTTCTTTTTATTCATGACAATAACTGACAAGTCAGCTTTTGCTCACTTGTAAAATGTTCGCTGAGCCTGCATTCTATTGTTTCTGACAATAAAACGTTTCCCTCTTTCTGAACGGTCTTTTTTGCTGTAATCTGCACGGTTTCTCTGGTAGTCTTATCTTACCATAATTGTTGCAAAAAAGATACGTTTTTCTTACTCTGCAAATGTTGTACAAATATAGCTCACTTCCGGATTATCTCTCAGTTTCATCAAAGTGTCTTTCTGGCAGACGAAGCTGAACCCGTACACACGCAGCCCGTCGCGCTCCACGCTCTCGATCATGCCGTCATAATCTGCTCCTCTGTCGTATTCAAACATGTCCGCAAGCTCCGGATGATCCCGCATGTAGCTTAGCAGGCTGATAAAGTGCGTCTTCATCTTCTCAGAATCCTCCGACATATCCCAGCTGTCTGATTCGCTGTTATCCAGCTGGCACAGATACGGGTAAGCGTCTCTGTCCCAATCCTTACAGGTTCCACTCGGATTGATGAGTATCCCTGTGCTTTCAGATCCGCTGCACATGTACTGATCCTCATACGAAGTATAGAGGGCGCACCAGAAGCCATCTGCACCGCCAAACTGCTCTTTCGTCCAATCCAGGAAATCGGCGTAATCTGTCAGTGATTTTAAGGAAACATATGCCCTGTACTTCTCAGTATCACTGAGTTCTTCTATAGCTGAATATGCTTCCTCCCATGTTCCGTCGATTCCCCAGCTTTTCTTCGTATCCTGATCATAATAATGAAAGGTTGCATATTGCTCCACTTCCTCCGGTGCGAAAAAAGTATTTCCAGATGGACTTTTCAACACATCGGTATTATAAAGCGTCAGTTTTCCACGTTTTAATACCCCATTCACCGTCGTATTTCTCGTGTAATAAAAATTCTGCGGAATCGAAATCTGATAGGTTCCATATCCATTGGAAACCGCGTTTGCCTGGCTCCGGTAGCTCGCCGGCCAGTATAATTCCGAGTAAACACTGATGTCAAGACTCATCCGGTTCGTTGTGATATTGCCTGCTTCCTCATCTTTTCCCACAACCTCATTCGGATTGTAAAAAAACAGGTCAACCGCCTTCGGGAGTACAAAGATAACACCGAGCACGAGCACAAACAGTACCGCGCCAACCGTCACTCCCATTTTGACAAATGCCCTGCGGATCATTTTCTGGACATTTTTTACGAACAAGACCTCTCCGTTGTCTGGCTTTTCCCCATTTTCAGAATCTTTTCCAACTTCCTCTCCGTCATGTTTCCCGGATTGTGCTGCTCCTTCCTCCCCGACAGCAAGGTCTGCAAGCCCCGGTATCTCTTCCTTCTCATAGAGGTAATCGCCAATGGCTTCCTGTCTCTCAATATCCGCTTCCACTTTCTTCCGTTTCTCTTCGTCTAACGTTCCATCCTGATACAGCTTCAACAATTCACGATAGGTCATAGTCATTTTCCTCCATATAAGCCCGCAGTTCACGCTTCGCCCGGTACGCTGACACCCTTACATTTTCCGGTGTCAGATGCAGCACCGCTGCGATCTCTTTCTGCGAAAGCCCTCCAAAATACTGCATTTCCAGCACCTCTCTTTTCTTTCCATCCAGAGTTCCCAGCGCCTGATACAGCTTCCGCCTGCGTTCCTCCGAAATCAGCTTCTCTAACACTTCATCTGCCGTCCCGGATGCCTCTTCCTCCTGTCTGTCCGATAGTTTCTCCATCGGCAGGCAGTTCTTTTCCCTGCGGTAATAGTTGTAATACAGGTTGCGCGCCACCATGTAAAGCCATGCCCGCATGTTCGTGTGTGCATCCGAGAGTGACAGCAGTGCCTTTAAAAATGTCTCCTGAAGCAGATCCTCCGCCAGGCTCCGGTTCCCACAGAGGGAGAACAGGTAAAGATACAGTTCGCGCTCATAGCGCTGATACAGCTTCCGCAGCAGATCCTGATCCATGGCTCCCTCCCTTCCGCCTGTCGGCTTTTGTATTTTGTTCGTTCACCTATATAACAATGTCAGAGGGAAAATGTTACCATTCTGTCTGAAATTTTTCTTTTGAATTATTTTTCAAACTAAATTCCAGCCTGGATGGAATTTAAACCGCAAAACGATATGCTGGAATTTATTCTGTGTTA
>CAKRFH010000045.1:0-21943 GCA_934320555.1 uncultured Roseburia sp. | reverse complement strand
ATATCTTCAATTTTTTTAGAGTGAACCCATTTTCCTTCTTCTGGAATTGGAGCTGGTTCATGTTTTGCGCCTTTTGCGACTGGGCACATGTTTTCGACTTCCTTAGTGTAAATCATTTTAAGACTCCTTTCACATAAATAGATATGTCATCTGCTAAACATTGTTAGATGCTTAACATACTGCAAACATTTTCGCACATTTTTCCGGATTCGTCTAGTCTATTTTCGTGTATTCCTGTTATTTTTTTGTAAAAAATGTCGAACCGGTTGTGTTATTTTTCGTGTGTATGCACAATTTTTATTTTTTCTGTACGATTTCATTTCCTTTTTTGTAGATTGAATTTGCAGGAACCACGCCTCTGACGCAGGATAACGGGTAGACATTGGTATGGCTTCCGATGACTGTTCCCGGATTCAAAACGGAATTGCAGCCAACCTCCACGTAATCACCGAGCATGGCACCAAACTTCTTACGTCCTGTCGCGATCTCCTCCCCTGTAGATTTGTCCTTCACAACAACTAAGGTCTTGTCGGACTTTACATTGGAGGTGATGGAACCTGCTCCCATGTGGGATTTGTAACCTAAAATGGAATCCCCTACATAATTATAATGTGGTACCTGAACGCAGTTAAAGATAATGTCATTCTTAAGCTCGGTGGAGTTACCGACAACGGACCCCTTTCCGACGATCGCGCTTCCTCTTACAAATGCGCAGTGGCGGACTTCCGCGTCCTCGTCGATGATAAGCGGACCGTTTAAGCAGGCAGTCGGGGCAACCTTTGCACTCTTTGCCACCCAGATATCCTCTCCGCGCTGTTCATACTTCTCCGGGTCTAAGGTCGGACCAAGCTTTTTGATAAAATCGCTGATGCCCTCTAATGCCTCCCACGGATAGGTGAACTGCTCTAAATATTCCTTTGCAATTGTCTGGTCCAGATCGTATAAATTGCTGATTTTTGCATTTTCCATATGAATCTTCTTTGCTTCCTTTCGCTGTTTCTTATGCCACAGCCCTCTTTCGCATACAGTCAGGTTACTGTGGCGCCGGTCTTTTGGTGGTCAGCTTATTTGGTGCCAACCATACACTTTCATTATAGACATCCTCTATCCTCATTTCAAGAAAAAAGCTCATAAAAATCTATTCCGGACATCTGCGCCTGCTCGTCTTCTTCCTGCAGGGCAGCCATCTCCTCCGCCATTCTGTCATACGGGGAATCTGCCACAGTTAAAGCTTCCGTTTCATGCTGCTCCTGCTCTGCCACATTTCTGTTTTGTTTCTGCATCCCCTGATTCACAGTGTTCTGCGGTATCTGTGGCTGAGCAATTTCTTCCTGTCTGAAATCCACTTTGTCGCTCTGTTCCGGCAGACTTCCATCGATTTTTCCTGATACTTCTTCCCCCGGATTATCAAAATCAAAGCTGATCCGATCCCCATCGAATTTCAGGCACGTATCAAACTGGTTCCCGGCTTTGGACACAAATCCGGTAATTTTCTTTGCTGTCTTCCCGGTTTCAAAAAGTTCCCGCATAACCTCTTCCGTCAGTTCCACTTTGGCTACTGTATGGGAAATCTTAAAACCACATTCGCACTCATAGTACCACTGCGATTTCTGTAACATTTTCCCGCATTTCGGGCACGCAAGCGCTGTCTCCACCGGCTTTGGCTTCTCCGGGAAATCGAAGGCGACCTGTCCCTCTTTCGTCAGCTTAAGCGGTGCATCGAACATCATGCCTGTTTTCGCAATAAAGCCTTTGATCACGCCCGTTTTACCGTTCTGCAGCAGTTCCTTCACCTGGGCTTCCTTAAGCTTCACCCCGGCAATCTGACCGATCAAGAAACGACAGCTGTCAGGCTGATCCTTTCTGTAATTGGCACAGCCATAGCCGAACGGTGTGACTACGATATCTCCACCGCACAGCGGACATTTCACATCCTTCACCTTCTGCGGTTCGAGATCGTCGAAGTCAAACTTTAACCCGGTCACTTTTCCGTTTTCATCTTTGCTTAATGCCACTCTCGCATCGAACTTCTTTCCACTCTTCGATTTAAAGCCCCGGATCGTAGAAGTCCTGCCATTTTTCAAAAGTTCCCGCACCTGTGCTTCTGTCAGGGACTTTTCTGCCATCTTCCCGATGGAAAACCGGCAGCTGTCCTCTCTGTCCTTCGCGTAATTCGCACAACCATAGCCGAACGGTGTCTGGACAATCTCACCCCCGCACAGCGGACAGGCAACGTCTTTTATCTTTTTCGCCTCGACATGTTCGAAGTCAAAACGGATCAAGGTCTTCCCTTCCTCGTCCTTCGCTAAGCACAGGCACGCGTCGAACCGTTTTCCCGCCTTTGACTTAAAGCCGCGGATGGTCTCTGTCCTTCCATTGGTAATAAGCTCTGTCAGCTGGGCTGTGGTAAGCTGTTTGTCCGCAATCTTTCCGATGGAAAAATAGCAGCTGTCCGCCTTCTCTCTGTCATGATGGATGCAGCAGAACCCATACGGTGTCTGGACAATCCCGCCCCCGCATACCGGGCAGGAAATCCCTTCCACTTTCTGTGGTTCATTTGCTGAGAAATCGAACTGAATATTGACTTTTCCGTCCTCCTCCCGGTTCATAACAAGTGCCGCCTGGAACTTTTTCTTACTTTTGGAGACAAATCCATTCAGAACATCCGTTCTGCCGTCTGTCATAAGCTTCGTGAATTCCTCCTCTGACAGATCTCTTCCGGCAATTGTTCCGACAGCAAATTTGCATCCTGTCCCATCTTTTTTGTAATTGCTGCATCCATATCCGAAGGGAGTCGTCTCAAGCTCTGCCCCACACACCGGGCACGGAATGCCCAGCTTCTTTTTGGCTGCGGCTCCCCTTGCTCCCTTTTTGGTCAGTGGCTGAATTCTTGCAATTAGTGGCTCCTTCAAGTTCTGTTCCACCATGTTCATGGTTTCCTTACGGATGAAATCCTCTAACTTCGCACGGTAGTCCTCCATGACAACGGTGCCGCGCGTAATGCCGTCAAGCCCTTTCTCCCAGGACGCGGTCATCTTCGGATTCAAAAGTGCCGGAACGGTCATCGCGACGACCTCATAAACCATCTCTCCGAGCACCTCCGGAGAGAGCACCTGCGATTTCTTATTCAGGTTCAGGTAACCGATGCGCACTAATTTCTTGATGATCTCCGCCCTTGTCGCGGACGTCCCGATTCCGGAGCCTTTGATCTGCTCGCGAAGCTCCTCGTCCTCGATGAGCTGTCCGGCATTTTCCATCGCAAGCACCATGGAACCGGAGGTGTAACGCTTCGGTGGGGAAGTCTTTCCCTCTTTGATCTCATAACCGTTCACGGAGACTGTCTGCCCCTTTTTCAACTCTGCCGCAGCGGCAAAAAGTCCGGTTCCTTCCTGCTCCTCCGGATTTTCCTTCTCCTCGTCCTGCCTTTTTCCTGCAATCTCAAGATATCCGGGAGCTTTTAACATTCTCGCACCCACGAAGAACTTCTCCCGCTCCACTGCAATAGTCAGCTTAATCGTCTGATATTCCGCAGCCGGATAGAAAATGCTTAAAAACCGGCGTACAATCAGATCATACACACTCCTCTGTAACGAAGTCAGCGTCCGAAGCTCATTGAGCTGCCCGGTCGGTATGATTGCATAGTGATCCGTGATCTTAGAATCATCGGTATACTGTGTCTTAGCTATATTCCGGTACAGCCCTTCCGCCATAATCCGCTCCGCAAATGCCGCTGTCGGCTCATAGCCCTTCAGGCGGCTGATATTCTTCCCGATTTCTTTTGCCACAGCGGTCGAGAGCACTCTCGCATCCGTTCTCGGATAGGTGGTGAGCTTCTTCTCGTACAGATCCTGTGCTGCCTGCAACGTCTCATCCGGGCTGATCTTGAAGCGCTTCGAACACTCTGCCTGGAGCTCTGCCAGGTTAAAAAGAAGCGGTGCCTTCTTGCGCGAGGTTCCCCGCTCGATCTGCTCCACCGTTGCCGCTTTGCCCGACAGCTCCCCGATGAGCTGCTCGGCGTGTTCCTTCTTTTTGAATCCGTTATCCTTATATAAAAGCGGGGATTCAAAATAGTGGGAGCCTTCCACTGCCTTCCACTCTGCTTCGATTTTTCCGTCCGTAAAGCTTCCGACCACACGGTAGAACGGTGTCTCGGTGAAGTTCCGAATCTCGCGCTCCCTGATCACAACCATGCCGAGCACGCAGGTCATCACACGACCGACCGCAATCGCTGTATAGCTCTTCGTGCCCGCTGCATTGTTTAGGAGATTCCCGTATTTGACCGACATTGCCCGCGAAAAATTGATTCCCATCGCATAGTCTTCAATCGTCCTCATAATCCCGGACTTGCCGAGATTCGCATATTCGCTCATCGGCTTTGCCTCCCGGATGCCCCGCCTGATCTCCTCCTCTGTCTGCGAATCGATCCAGACGCGCAGCTCCTTCATGCCTTTTCTGACACCGCCGTACATCCGGATATTTTCCTCGATTGTCTGTCCTTCTTTTCCGGCATCGCCTGCCCAGTATACGGTATCCACATCCTCCCTGTGGAGCATGCTGTTTACAACTCCATACTGCTTGCGAACCGCCGGGATCACATCATATTTATAATCTGCCGGAAGAAATGGCAGATCTTCCAATTTCCATTTTTTATACTTCTCATCATATACTTCCGGATAAACCATCTCCACAAGATGTCCGACACACCAGGTGATAACATATTCCTTATTTTCAATATATCCGTCCCCGCGCCCGGACACGCCAAGAATCCGGGCGAATTCCTGTGCCACGCTTGGTTTCTCCGTGATAATCAATGACTTTGCCAAATCATTTCCTCCATTTTTGTTCGTCTGATTTGCAATTTGTTTTCTCAATGCCTGAGTTTCTATTATACGGGACAAATCTGCTTCTGTCCAGCATACAACAAAAAAAGAGAACATATCCCGTTCTTTGATATGTTCCCTTCCCTGTTCTTTGTTTCGAAATCTTATTTCTTTGTGATGTATCCCTGTGCCTTTAACAGCTCTGCACATAAGACAGCTCCGCCTGCCGCACCACGTACGGTATTGTGGGATAAGCCGACGAACTTCCAGTCATATACGGTATCCTCTCTCAGACGTCCGACAGAGATTCCCATGCCGTGTTCAAAGTTTACATCCATGGATATCTGTGGTCTGTTGTCTTCCTCTAAATACTGGATGAACTGTTTCGGAGCGCTCGGCAGGTTCAGCTCCTGTGGAACTCCGCTGTAGTTTTCAAGTGCTGCGATCAGCTGCTCTTTGGTCGGTTTCTTTTTGAATTTTACAAATACAGCTGCGGTGTGTCCATTTAATACCGGAACACGGATACACTGACAGGTGATAACCGGAGATGTTGCCGGTACGATCTCTTTCTTCTCATCATCTACATGTCCCCAGATACGGAGAGGCTCTTTCTCGGATTTTTCTTCCTCACCGCCGATATATGGGATAATGTTCCCTACCATTTCCGGCCAGTCTTTGAAAGTCTTGCCTGCTCCGGAGATTGCCTGATAAGTTGTAGCCACTACTTCGTATGGCTCGAATTCCTTCCATGCGGTGAGAACCGGTGCGTAAGACTGGATGGAGCAGTTCGGTTTTACTGCAACGAATCCTCTCTTTGTGCCAAGTCTCTCTTTCTGGTACTTGATGACTTCCATATGCTCCGGGTTGATTTCCGGAACCACCATCGGAACGTCCGGTGTCCATCTGTGTGCACTGTTGTTGGAGACAACCGGTGTCTCAGTCTTTGCATATTCTTCCTCGATCTTCTTGATCTCTTCCTTTGTCATATCAACTGCGGAAAATACGAAATCTACTTCCGCTGCGACTTTCTCTACCTCATTGACATTCATGACAACGATCTTCTTTACTGCCTCCGGCATCGGGGTATCCATTTTCCAGCGGTCTCCGACTGCCTCTTCGTAAGTCTTTCCCGCACTTCTCGGGCTCGCTGCGATTGTTGTTACCTCAAACCATGGATGATTCTCAAGCAGAGAGATAAATCTCTGTCCTACCATACCTGTTCCGCCAAGAATACCAACTTTTAACTTTTCACTCATGTCGTCCTAATCTCCTCATCTATACTGTTTATCGCAGAGTCGGCATCCGGTTTATTGTCCGTGTGATGCGTACATCTGTCGCTATAGTGAATATATTATGCTATTTTTTCACAAAATGCAATGTCTGATCTGTACAAAAAACGCGAATTTCCTCCTGTTCTTTGTACACTTGTCACAATATTACATTACTTTGCTAAAGTTTTTTCCTTCCAGTCCTCTGCCAGATATGCTTTTTCCTGTGCGATCACCTGCTCCATTGCCGCTTTTCCAGGGGCACCAACGGTCAGACGGTTGTTGACACATGTCTCCATGGAGATTTCCTCATAGATATCTTCCTCAAAGACCGGACAGATTGCCTTCAGTTCGTCTAGGCTCATATCATCAATGGCAATTCCCTTATCAATACAGTAAAGGACGATCTTTCCGATAATGCCATGCGCATCACGGAACGGCACGCCGTGTTTCACCAGATAGTCTGCTGCA
Organism: uncultured Roseburia sp.; assembly: GCA_934320555.1. Classification (GTDB taxonomy): domain Bacteria; phylum Bacillota; class Clostridia; order Lachnospirales; family Lachnospiraceae; genus Roseburia. The sequence goes on along the minus strand of CAKRFH010000045.1, from coordinate 15,384 downwards.
TCCGTTGCATTGGTAAATCCCTTATTTGCAGAGGAACGCATTCTGTCTTTGTTGAACTTCATCGTTGCAAGCATTCCGTTAAAAAGTGCGATACAGCCCTTCACGGTGTCCATCGCATCAAAGGAGAGTTCCTTATCTTCCTGCATATCCTTATTGTAGGCGAGTGGGATTCCCTTCATCGTGGTGAGCAAGGACATCAGTGCCCCGTACACGCGTCCGGTCTTGCCACGCACAAGCTCTGCGATATCCGGGTTCTTCTTCTGCGGCATAATGCTGCTTCCGGTGCTGTACGCATCATCAATCTCCACGAACTGGTATTCGTTCGAGTTCCAGATGATGATCTCCTCAGAGAAACGGCTCAGGTGCATCATGATTATCGCGCAGGCGGAAAGGTATTCGATCAGGTAATCCCTGTCTGACACACCGTCCATGCTGTTTAAGGTTGGACCGTAAAAGCCCAGTAATTTGGCAGAATATGCCCTGTCTAACGGGTAGGTCGTTCCTGCAAGTGCGCCGGAGCCGAGCGGACAGTAATTCATTCTCTCATAGATATCATGTAATCTTAACCGGTCGCGCTTAAACATCTCAAAATAAGCTCCCATATGGTGGGCAAGTGTGATCGGCTGTGCTTTCTGCAAATGGGTGAAGCCCGGCATAATCGTTTCCGTATTCTCCTCCATGATCTTTAAGATCGTCTGTAACAGTTCTTCTAACAGTGCATCTGTGTGCAGCACTTCGTCCCTTGTATACAGTCTCATATCAAGTGCCACCTGGTCATTTCTGCTCCGTCCGGTATGCAGCTTCTTACCGGTGTCCCCAAGGCGGTCGATCAGATTCGCCTCCACGAAGCTGTGGATATCCTCGTATTCAGATGTAATTACAAGCTTTCCGCTCTCGACATCTGCCTGGATCTCCTGTAAAGTCCGGATGATGTCATCCCGCTCCTGCTCCGTCAGGATGCCCTGCTTTGCAAGCATCGTCACATGCGCGATGCTGCCTGCGATATCCTGTTTATAGAACTTCTGGTCAAATGTGATAGATGCATTGAAATTGTAAACTAACTGGTCGGTCTCCTTCGTAAACCGTCCTCCCCATAACTGTGCCATGGTGTCATTCCTCCTTATTTTCCTTCCTTATTCTTCTGTCTGCATGCCGGATGCCGCCTGCTCCTTCGCTGCGATCTCCCTGTCTCTCTGATTCTTCGAGAAAACACAGCCGCAATAATACTGCCGGTACATGCCATATTGCTCTGACAGTTCCACAGACCGTTTATAACCATTCTTCTTCTTGAAATCCGAATACAGATACCGGACTCCATACTCTGCCTCTAAAGAAGCACCGATCTCATTCAGCTTCGCCGCATTCTTAAGCGGGCTGATAGAGAGCGTTGTCGTAAAATAGTCCATTCCGTAACGCTTCGCTGCCTCTGCCGCCTCCCGAAGTCTTAATTCGTAACAGCGGAAGCATCGCTCACCGCCTTCCGGGCAGTCCTCTAAGCCCTTCGTCATCGTGTAAAAACGTTCGGTATCATACGCGCCTTCCTGAAAAGAAATTGGATGCTTCGCCGGAAGGCTTAAGATGAAGCGCTGCTGTTCTGCCACTCTCGTCCGATACTCCTCCTCCGGATAAATATTCGGATTATAGTAAAAGACCGTGATCTCAAAATATGCGGACAGATATTCCAGGCAATACGAACTGCACGGTGCACAGCAACTGTGTAACAACAGCGACGGGACTTCCCCTTTCTTCTGGTGTTCCTCGATCGTCTGCTCTAAAACCTTCTGATAATTGATTTTGTTCATGTCTGTTCCTTATGCATAAATATACATATTTTTTTATCTTTTATATACTAACTGATTTTGTTTCAAAGTGCAAGAAAAAGCTGCCACCAGATTTTCTTCCGGTGACAGCATACATTCTATTGTTTTACTGGTCTTCTTTTAGATATTTTAAAGTCAGGATGCCTGTCACATAAATGATCACACACAAAAGCATAAATACCACTTCGGAACACACAGCTCCTGCGATGAGCTGAATCAGCATCACCACACCGTGAAGCCATATCGGCACATCATGCAGACACACAGCCAGCAGTGCTTCCATGACAAGGATCACACAGACCGGCACCACCGGCACTTTAAGGCCTAAAATACTTCCGAGAACCACCGCGAGGGCGATCAGAATCACTCCAAACAGAAACCAATACTGCTGATTCTCCTGTTGTCTCTTATGCTTAAACTTTCTCTTCTTATGTTTCGCAGGGGATCTCTTATAATCACTTACCACAATATCGTCTTTTTCCATCTCCAAACACCTCGGTCAATCTATTTCTTATCCGTGCAAATGCTTCTTCACACGCTCAATCAGCATCTCTAATGCTACGATATTCTCCCCGCCTTCCGGGATAATAATATCTGCACGGCGTTTACTCGGTTCCACAAACTGCTCATGCATCGGCTTGACAGTCGTCAGATACTGGCTGATGACACTGTCTAAGGAACGCCCTCTCTCTTTGACATCCCGGACGATTCTGCGCAGGATACGCACATCTGCATCGGTGTCGACGAAAACCTTGATATCCATCAGGTCGCACAATGCCGGTTCTGCAAAGATCAAGATGCCTTCTAAGACGATCACCGGAGCCGTATCCACATGAACCGTCCGGTCAGAACGATTGTGGATCGTATAATCATAGACCGGCATGTCGATCGACTGACCGCTCTTTAAAAGCCTGATATGCTCACAGAGCAGGTCTGTATCGAACGCGTCCGGATGATCATAGTTCAACTTCGTTCTTGCCTCATAATCCATCTCATCATGACGTTTATAATAATTGTCATGTCTTAGTATGCTGACCTCATCCCTGCCGAAGCTGTCGACTAACTTGTCAGCCAATGTTGTTTTTCCACTCCCGGTTCCACCCGCGATACCAATCAAGATTGTTTCCATTTTCCCTGTCCTCATCCGTGCTGTTATTCTTTTTTATCTCGCGCCCTTGTCGTACGGGATACCTTCCGCCTTCGGCGCCTGTGAATTCTTTGATGTAAATACAAGTACGATCAGTGTTGCAATGTACGGGATCATCTTGTAAATATAACTCGGAATTCCGCTGGTACTTAAGAACGGAATGGAGGAATAAGTCGCTGCAACTGTCTTCATCAGTCCGAAAAAGATGGATGCCCCGAAAATCTTAACCGGATGCCACTGACCAAAGATCAGAACCGCCAGAGCTAAGAATCCGTATCCAGCCACTGTCGCATTAAAGTTTGTGGAGGTCGGTACAACGAAGACAAGTCCGCCGAGACCACCGAGCGCTCCGGAAATGATAACGCCTGCATACTGCATCTTATAGACATTGATTCCGACGGAGTCCGCAGCCTGTGGGTGTTCACCGCAGGATCTCAAACGGAGGCCAAATCTTGTATAGTATAATACAATCGTAGAAATAATCAGGATTGCAAATCCGATGTATGTCGTAATATAAGTGTTCTTAAAGAACAGATTGCCGATCACCGGAATATCCCCAAGCACCGGTACGGATGCAATACGGAATGTGTTGGTGAACTGGATCTGCTGGGTTCCTGTAATACGTCTTGCAACGAAAATAGCGAACGCCGGTGCGAACATGTTCAGTGCCGTACCGCTGATCGTCTGGTCTGCCTTCATATTGATGGCTGCAAATGCATGGAAAAGAGAGAATACGACTCCTGTTCCCGCTGCGATTAAGATTGCAAGGATCAATTGTAACTGACCGCTGATCTTACCGGAGGTAAGGCTGATAAAGAGAATACTCGTAAAAGCTCCCATGATCATAATTCCTTCGAGCGCAATGTTGATGACACCGGAACGCTCTGAGAACATGCCTCCTAATGCAACTAACAGCAATGGAATGGTAAAAAACATTGCCTGCTGGAATACCATATATAGTGTGTCCATGCTTACTTACCTCCCTTTCCTGCTTCTTCTGAGCCGTCTTTGTTCTCTGCCTTCTCTGCTTTTGCCTTGCGTACCCTCTGGATAAATCCACGTACAAATAAAGAGAATGCGGAGAAGTAAATAATCACTGCAATAATAATATCAATAATCTCCGTTGAGAAATTGAGCAGCTGGAGGTAGAATCCACCTGCTGTGATATACGCAATAAAAAGTCCTGCCAAAAGCACGCCGATCGGATTGGATAATCCGAGCAGCGCAACGGAAATACCGGTAAATCCTTCTGATGCAAGGGCATCCTCAATGACGATGTGCTTTCCGGAACCTGCCAGGTACAACAGTCCTCCCGCGAGTGCGGAGAGAGCTCCTGCGATCGCCATAGAAAGGATAATGTTACGCTTCTCGTTCATACCGGCATATTTACTTGCATCCGGGTTGAAGCCGGCTGCTTTTAACTCATAACCGAAGGTTGTCTTCTCAAGAAGAATATAAATCACGACAACTGCGATCAGGGAGATAAAGAAACCTCCGTTGATGCTTGATCCCGCGAACAGCTTGTCCAGTCCCATTCCCGGAACATTGGCGGTCTTTACCACATCCTTGGAGTAGTTACGGATCTTATCGTATAAGCTGGTATTCGTGGACACTAAGAAATTCACCATATACATGCCGATATAGTTCATCATAATACAGGAAATAACTTCGTTCACATTAAAAAATGCCTTGAATATTCCCGGTACCGCGCCCCAGATCATACCTGCAATAAGTGCGGCAAGCAATGCCACGATCCACTGTGCCCCGCCTAAGGAGCCGCCCTTGATTCCGACATAGACAGCGGCAAATCCTCCGACGATGAACTGTCCAGATGCACCGATATTGAAAAGTCCTGTCTTAAACGCAAAGCCTACGGAAAGACCGGTCAGGATAATCGGGGTTGCATAGTAAAATACCTGTCCCATTCCCTTCATGCCGTGTGTCACCGGTCCGGTGATAATTGTCGCGAATCCGGCTGCTGCCTGTGACGGATTGCTGACCAGCAAAATAAGAAATCCAACGATAAGTCCGACAATAATGGCAAACAAAGAGGACAGGAATCCAAGATGATCTCTTTTTTTCTTCATTACTTCTGTTCTCCTTTCTTAGAGCCTGCCATATAAAGTCCAAGCTCCTGTATGGTTGTGGTCTTCGGGTTCAGTTCCCCGACGATCTCACCCTCATAAATGACCAGGATACGGTCGCTTAAATTCATCACTTCCTCAAGTTCAAGGGATACTAACAGTACGGCTGCACCCTCATCACGTTCCTTGACAATCTGCTTGTGAATGAACTCAATCGCTCCGACGTCAAGTCCACGCGTCGGCTGCACCGCTACTAAGAGATCATGCTTCTTCGTCAGCTCTCTCGCGATAATCGCCTTCTGCTGGTTACCACCGGACATGCTCCTGGTGATCGTATCCACGCCCTGGCCACTTCGGATATCGTACTCCTCAATCAGATCCTTCGCATATTTCTCCACCTCTGCGTGCTTGATGAATCCGTGGTTCTGGAAACGCGGTTCAAAATAGTCCTGTAAGACCAGGTTGTCCTCTAAGGAATAATCTAATACAAGTCCATGCTTATGACGGTCTTCCGGGATATGGCTCATACCGTGCGTATTGCGGTAACGGATGGATTCCTTCGTCACATCCTTGCCATTCAGTGTGATTGAGCCTTCGTCGGCTTTGATCATTCCGGTCACGGCCTCCACAAGCTCCGTCTGTCCGTTGCCGTCAATACCTGCGATACAGACAATTTCACCTTTTCGCACCTGGATGGAAACATTCTTGATCACATCCTTGCTATGCCCCTGCTTCTTATCCTTGACAACCAGATTCTTCACGTCAAGTACAACGTCTCCCGGTGTTGCTTCCTTCTTCTCGACCGTGAGCTGTACCTTGTGTCCTACCATCATCTCTGAGAGCGCTTCCTTATCAGTAGATGCGACATCCACCGTTCCGATATAGCGTCCGCGGCGCAGAACCGAACAACGGTCTGCTACTGCCTTGATCTCGTTTAACTTGTGTGTGATGAAGATAATGGATTTGCCCTCGCTCACCAGTTCCTTCATAATGGACATCAGCTCGTCGATCTCCTGTGGGGTCAAAACAGCGGTAGGCTCATCGAAAATAAGGATATCGTTATCGCGGTAAAGCATCTTTAAGATTTCAACACGCTGCTGCATGCCGACCGTGATATCCTGAATCTTTGCATCCGGATCCACGGAAAGATGATACTTCTCACTTAACTCCATCACTTTCTTTCTGGCTTTCTTCATCTCAAGGAATCCACCGTGTGTGTCTTCTTTTCCCAGTACAATATTCTGCAATACCGTAAAATTATGTACCAGCTTAAAGTGCTGATGCACCATTCCGATTCCGAGTGCGTTCGCATCGAGCGGATTGTTGATCTTCACTTCTTTGCCACGCACCTTGATGCATCCGCCGTCCGGCTGATACAATCCGAACAGGACACTCATAAGCGTGGACTTTCCGGCTCCGTTCTCTCCGAGGAGCGCGTGAATCTCGCCTTTTCGAATCTGCAGCGTAACACTGTCGTTGGCCTTGATTCCCGGAAATTCTTTTGTAATGTCCAGCATTTCAATAATATAGTCCATAAAAGTCTCCATCTCTCCATACTCCACAGCAGACATCTGCTGCAGGTTAAACTACTATGCCTATTGTAATACAAAAGGGATGCTCATACAAGCATCCCTTCCACCTTTTTCAACAAAATTTGCAAATATCAATTACTGAACATAGTTGACTGTTACATTGCTCAGTTCCAGATCCGTTACTTCTTTTGTTGTGTCATTGTCGATTGTAATCTCGCCTGCTACAAGCTTTGCATAGATTGCATCATAATCTTCCTGTGTGAAAGTGCTGAACTTGGAAGTATCCATAGGAAGTCCTACACCGTCATTGGAAGCATCAAATGTTGTGGTCTTTCCACCTGCAAATGTTCCGTCATAAGCTTCTGTGATGGCTGTGTATACAGAGTTAGATAACATCTTCATGGAAGAAGTGATAACAGTATCAGACTCAGAAGACTGGTCAACGTCAACACCGATCACTTTGCCATTCTCAGACTCTTCCGCTGCTGCCATTACGGAGTTACCTACAGAACCGCCGCATGCGAAGATTACTTCTGTTCCGGACTGATACCAGCCTGTAGCCATGGATTTAGCTTCCGGAGTAGCATCGAAAGATCCTGTATAAGTATAAGTAACATCTACATCAACACCGAGCTCTTTTGCCGCATAGTCAGCACCTGCAAGGTATCCGTAACCGTAACGGATAACAGCCGGAAGTGCCATACCACCCATGAAGCCAAGCTTTGTATAGCCGTCTTTGACTGCTGCGTATCCTGCAAGGAAACCAGCCTGGTCTTCCTGATATAATACTGCCATTGTGTTGTCTGCTGTCTCTTTATTACCATCTGCATCATGCGGCACACCATCGATCAGGATGAACTTTACATCCGGATGTGCTGTCTGCATGTTGTAGATTGGCTCCTCGAATAAGTAACCAGGGCAAACGATAACCTTTGCGCCGCCTTCGATTGCAAGCTCGATGGTCTCCTGGAAAGAATCTGTTGTTGCTTCTGCTGATTTATAATACTTGTAGGCAATTCCGTTCTCATCGCCGTACTTCTGAACGCCTTCCCAAGATCCCTGGTTGAAGGATTTGTCGTCGATGGTTCCAACGTCGATAACCAGTGCCAGCTCATAGCCGTCTGTGCTTCCTGCGTTGTCTGATGTTCCTGCCTCTGTGCTTTCCTTTACAGCGTCGTTTCCTGTTGTGGAACCGTTAGATGCTGCACCGTTGTCAGAACCGCATCCTGCAAATAAGGTTGCTGCCATAGCGGCTGCTAACAATAAGCTCATAGCCTTCTTCTTCATATGATTGTCCTCCTGTTTATGAAATGGTTATAAGAGCAGCTTGCCATACTTATCGATATAGCTTATAACTGTCCTTATAAAAATAAATCTCCCAGTGCATATGTACTGAGAGTTATTTTCCTGACGACATTCTATTCGGGAACAGACTGTCGTGTAAGCCGATAAGGGGACTCGAACCCCTGACCCACGCATTACGAATGCGTTGCTCTACCAACTGAGCCATATCGGCAAGGCATGTCTGCCATACAAACTTATTATAGCGAAAGTCAGAAAAAATGCAACCCTTTTTTCGTAATTTTTTGAAAAATTGCGAAAATTTTCTTTTCGTTCGTCTTTTCTTCCTTATTATATATTTTTGCCTGATTTTACCTTTTTTATTTAACCTGAATTTTTCTAAAATTTCTATTGACTTTTTATAAATTAAGAATAAAATGGGTTATAGTTTGTTTAGTAACAGTAAACTATTTTTTTATTATAGCGATTACAGATCAAATATGTGATCAGACAACGGAGGTCTGTAAAATGGATATCGGAAAACGCATGAAAGAGCTTCGTATCCAGTACGGTCTTACCCAGCAGGAATTAGCTGACCGTTCTGAGCTGACAAAGGGATTCATCTCCCAGCTTGAGCGCAACCAGAATACGCCGTCGATCGGCACCCTGCTTGATATTATCCAGTGTCTCGGCACCACGCCCGCCGAATTTTTTGCGGACGAAGAACCGGAACAGATCGTATTTAAGAGCGAAGACTTTTTCACAAAAGTAAACGAAGAAAAGAAGAACCAGATCGACTGGGTTGTCCCGAACGCGCAGAAGGACGCCATGGAACCTGTCCGGCTCACCTTAAAGCCAGGCGGCTCTTCCGATGTGATTCTGCCCCACTCCGGGGAAGAGTTCGGCTATGTCATTAAGGGAACGGTGAAGGTCAGCTACGGTGCGAGGTCGCATGCCGTACATGCCGGGGAATCTTTTTATTTCAAAGCCGGAAAGAAGCATTCCATTGAGAACACCGGGGCGCGCGATGCGGTGTTAATCTGGGTTTCCACCCCTCCGAGTTTCTAGTAACAGAAGAAAGGATTACGATTTACCATGAGCAAAAAACTGATTAATTTTGTCGATATTTCCAAATCATACGGGGACAACCTCGTTCTCGATGAGCTGAATTTATATATCCGTGAGAATGAATTCATCACCCTCCTCGGTCCGTCCGGCTGCGGCAAAACAACAACCTTGCGCATCTTAGGCGGATTTGAGACGCCTGATAAGGGACAGGTCATTTTCGACGGGCAGGACATCACGAACCTTCCTCCGAACAAGAGACAGCTCAACACCGTATTCCAGAAGTACGCCCTGTTCCCACATATGTCTATCGCAGAAAATATTGCGTTCGGTCTGAAGATCAACAAGAAAAGCAAGGCATACATCGACGATAAAATCAAATATGCCTTAAAGCTTGTAAATTTAGATGGCTTCGAGCACCGCTCCATCGACTCCTTAAGCGGTGGACAGCAGCAGCGTATCGCAATCGCACGTGCGATTGTCAATGAGCCGAAGGTACTTCTTCTCGACGAGCCGCTCGGCGCGCTCGACTTAAAGCTCAGACAGGACATGCAGTACGAGCTGATCCGCCTGAAAAACGAGCTCGGCATCACATTCGTCTATGTCACACATGACCAGGAGGAAGCCCTTACCATGTCTGATACGATCGTGGTCATGAACCAGGGTTACATTCAGCAGATCGGCACACCGGAAATGATCTACAACGAGCCGACCAACGCGTTTGTCGCCGACTTTATCGGTGACAGCAATATCATTGACGGCGTGATGATCCAGGACAAAGTCGTTGAGATCTTAGGTGTTAAGATTCCATGTGTGGACGAGGGCTTCGGCAGCAGCACACCGGTCGACGTTGTCATCCGCCCGGAAGATATCGAGATCACCACACCGGAGAAGGGCTTTATGGAAGGTGACATCACCTCTGTGATTTTCAAGGGTGTACATTATGAAATTGAAATTATGGCAAACGGTTTTGAGTGGCTCGTCCACACTACCCTTTTACATACAGTAGGAGAACACGTGGGCATCAATGTCATTCCGTTCAATATCCAGATCATGAACAAACCGGAATCCGAAGATGAGGAGGCAGTGGAAATCGATGCGTAAACCTGGAAGACAGCTTTTTGCGGGTCCATATCTTATCTGGATCATTGGATTTATCCTCCTTCCGCTCGCGATGATCCTTTACTATGCCTTCACAACAGCGGACGGTGCCTTTACTTTTGAAAATATTGCAGCGATCGCAGATCCTGTCCACGTGAAATCCATCCTGCTTGCCTTAAAGCTCGGATGCATCTGTACCATAGTCTGTCTGCTGCTCGCCTATCCGCTCGCGATGATCTTAAATGGGCTTAAGATCAAGCAGCAGGGCTTTGTCGTTTTCATCTTCATCCTTCCGATGTGGATGAACTTTATGCTCCGTATCCTTGCCTGGAGACTGATCCTCGCAAACAACGGAATTGTGAATGCCGTTTTCCAGTTTCTCGGATTCGGCACAGTCAAGATGCTAAACACCCAGACGGCGGTAGTCTTTGGCATGGTCTATGACTTTCTGCCTTTTATGATCCTTCCGATCTACAACTCGATGGCAAGAATTAAGAATGATGTCATTGAGGCGGCGATGGATCTCGGCGCCAACAATGTGATCATTTTCTTCCGGATCATTGTCCCGCTCACCTTATCCGGTATTATCAGCGGCATTATTATGGTGTTCGTTCCTGCCTTAACCTCTTTCGTCATCTCAGACCTGTTAGGAGGCGGCAAGGTACTGCTGATTGGAAATGTGATCGAACAGGAGTTCATGCAGGGAACCAACTGGAATTTAGGCTCCGGTCTCTCCGTTGTGTTAATGATTTTTGTCATCGCAAGCATGGCACTTATGAATATTTTTGATAAAGACGGGGGAGGTACCACTGTATGGTAAAGAAAGCTGCGTCAAGAATTTATCTTGCACTTATATTTTTATTTTTATATCTGCCGATCCTCGTCCTGATCGTGCTTTCTTTTAATAATTCCAAATCCCGCGTTGTCTGGGGCGGCTTCACCCTGAAATGGTACGCGGAATGTTTCCAGGACGAAACGATCATGGGGGCTTTCTCAACGACACTCCAGATCACCTTAACGGCTGCCATCGTGTCGACAGTTCTCGGAACACTTGCCGCGATCGGCATCAGTGCCATGAAGAAACGAAATAAAACCATTATGCTCGGTGCAACGAATATCCCTCTTTTAAATGCCGATATCGTAACCGGTATTTCCATGATGCTTTTATTTGTGAAGTTCATGAATCTGGGCTTTGTGACCGTGCTGATCGCGCACATCACCTTCGACATCCCGTATGTCATTTTAAATGTGCTTCCAAAGCTCTCCCAGGCAAACCGCAGCACCTACGAGGCCGCGTTAGACCTTGGTGCCACACCACTCTTTGCCTTTTACAAGATTACATGGCCGGAGATCAGATCCGGCGTATTTTCCGGATTTCTGATGGCAGTCACAATGTCCTTAGATGACTTCTCCATCACCTTCTTCACGAAAGGTGCCGGGGTCAACACCCTCTCCACCATGCTCTATACAGAGCTTCGAAAAGGAATCCGTCCGGAGTTGTATGCGCTGTCCACGATCCTGTTTCTGATTGCCTTTCTGCTGCTTCTGGTGATGAACCACCGTTCTGCTGCAGAAGAGAAAAAACATTAAACGTTATTTTTTCAGGAGGTTGCTATGAAAAAAAGATTTATTCTGCTGACTGCCCTGTGCCTTAGCACTGCCCTGCTGTCATCCTGCGGTTCTTCCTCTGACACAGGCACGGCAAATGCAGATGACCATACATTAGTTGTCTTAAATTATGGAAAATATCTTGAGGCAGATGTATTAAAAATGTTTGAAAAAGAGACCGGGATCAAGGTCAAGCTCGAAGAATATGAAAGTCCGGAGGAAATGTACACCAAGTTCTCCGCCGGTTCCATCCATTACGATGTGGTCTGTACATCCGACTATATGTTAGAGCGTCTGATCAAAGAAGGGCAGGCGGAGGAAATTAACTTCGACAACTTCGAGTACTATGACAATCTTGACCCTTCCATTGTGAAAGCCGCACAGATTTTCGACCCGGAAAACAAATATTCTATGCCATACTTTTACGGGACCCTCGGCATTCTCTACAATACGACCATGGTACCGGACGAGGATGTCACTACGTGGAACGTGCTGTGGGATGAGAAATACAAAGATACCATCATCATGCAGAACTCTGTCCGTGACAGTTTCACTCCTGCTTTAAGACTTTTAGGCTACAGTATCAACACAACCGACGAGGGCGAATTGAACGATGCCTTAGACCTTCTCGTGAAACAGAAGCCTCTTGTCTACGCTTACTATGTTGACGAGACAGGGGATGAGATGGCTGCCGGGAATGCCTCCATGGCGCTTGTCTACTCCGGTGAGGCTGCCTACGCGATCGACTTAAACGATGACCTCTCCTACAGTGTGCCTAAAGAGGGATCCAATCTCTGGATTGATTCCTGGTTTATTCCGAAGTCCTGCCATAATAAGGATTATGCGGAGAAGTTCCTAGATTTCCTGTGCCGGGAAGATGTCGGTCTTATGAACTTTGATTACGTGTATTATGCAACCCCGAACCTTGCCGTAAAGGCTGCACTCGATGAGGAGACCTTATCCGATACCACGATTTTCCCGACTGACGAGACACTATCAAACTGTGTTGTTTACAAGCAGTATGACAGTGATACAACAAAGCTTTCCAATTATCTCTGGAAGAAATTAAAGTCCGAATAAGTTTTTGTAAAATATTTCTATATTTCTTCTGTGTTATGCTTGCTTTTTTGTTCAATCTGTGTTATTTTAAATCCACGCAGTTTTCATTGCGTGGATTTCTTTTTCCGGTTTTTGACTGGATCCATTTTTCTATCTGTTTCCCCGAATATTTAGAAAAAGATAAAGCGATGATCCCCGGTTATCCTGACAGGAGGATCTACTATGACATATCAGAACTTTAAAGAACTCATCCAGAATATGGTGCAGGACGCACTTGGCTCTGCATATCAGGTGAACGTGCAGTCTATTACCAAGAACAACAATACAAGACTTGACGGTCTCACAATCTTAACCGATGAGCTCAATATTTCCCCAACCATTTATCTCAATCATTACTACAGACAATATGAGCACGGCAAAACAGCTGAACAGATCTGTGAGGAGATCCTTGCCATTTACAGGGACAACTGTCCAGCTTCCAACATTGATATCTCTTTTTTCACGGACTATGACAAATTAAAAGACCACATTATCTTCAAGCTTATACACTACGAAAGAAATAAAAACCTCTTAGAATGTGTTCCACACATCCGGATCTTAGACCTCGCTCTCGTCTTCTGCTGCCTCGTGGATGCCAGTCCGTCTGGCACCGCAACCATCCTGATTTACAATCAGCATTTGCATCTCTGGCATCTTGACCGGGACACACTGTACCAGCTTGCCACAAAAAATACCCCGGTTCTCCTGCCTTATGAGATCCGGGATATGTCTGATGTCATTTCTGAATTATTTTCCAATACGGAATCCTTTTCCGGTGCCGACTCGCTCTCCGACATCGTTCCGATGTATGTGCTCTCCAACCGGACAAAACTAAACGGTTCCGCCTGCATGCTCTACCACAGTCTGCTACACGACTTTGCCAATACAATCGACAGCGATCTGTATCTGCTTCCGAGCAGTGTCCACGAGATCCTGATCCTGCCCACTTATATTGAGAACACGCCACAGGAGCTCTCCGACATTGTGAAAGAAGTCAACGATACACAGCTCACAAAGGAGGAGATCCTCTCTGACCATGTCTATCTGTATTCCAGAGAAACCGGTCAGATCACCATGCCCGCAGATTAATATCTGGTAAGCTTCTCATACAGTTCTTCGTATCTGGCTGCGGATCGCTTCCAGGAGAAGTCCTGCTTCATTCCGCGCACTGCAATATCTTCCCAGTCCTTCTTATGGTCACGGAAGACGGAAAGTGCATACCGGATCGTATGCAGCATCTCATGCGCATTGTAATTAGCAAAAGAGAAGCCGGTTCCGGTATGCTCGTACTCATTATATGCTTCTACGGTATCCTTCAGTCCGCCCGTCTCACGCACGATCGGAACCGTTCCATAGCGCAGGCTCATCAGCTGGGACAGTCCGCACGGTTCAAACAGGGACGGCATAAGAAAGCAGTCGCTGGAAGCATAGATGCGGTGCGCTAACTCCTCAGAATAACCGATCGTCGCATGGATCTTGTCCGGATACTTCCCAGCAAAGTAAGTAAACATCTCCTGATAACGGTCTTCCCCTGTTCCAAGCACCACGATCTGGACATGCTCCGTAGAGAGCAGCTCATCCATAATATATGCCACCAGATCAAAGCCTTTCTGGCTTGTCATGCGGGACACCATTCCGATCAGACAGGCATCGCGGTCTTCCGGAAGCCCGCAGTCCTTTTGCAGCTGCCTCTTATTCTTCCATTTTCCCTCTCTGTAATCAGAGATCCTAAACTGCTGGAAAATATACGGATCTGTCTGCGGATCGTATTCATTATAATCGAGCCCGTTTAAAATACCGTATAAGTCGTTTGACCTCGCACGTAAAAGTCCGTCCAAGCCCTCACCGCCTTCCGGAGTCTTAATCTCTTCGGCATAGGTCTCACTCACGGTTGTGACCGCATCTGCGTACACGACACCACCCTTTAAGTAGTTCGCTTCCCCGTAGGACTCTAACTTGTCTGCAGTAAAGATCTGCTCCGGCAGACCGGTGATATCCATGACCGTCGGCAGATTCCAGCGTCCCTGAAACTGCAGGTTGTGAATGGAAAACACACTCTTAATGCCTGTGTAATAGTTCTCATCTCCATAAATGGTCCGTAAAAATACCGGAATCAGTCCGGTCTGCCAGTCATGGCAATGAATCACATCCGGACAGAAATCAAGGTATGGAAGAGCCTCCAATACTGCCTTGGAGAAAAATGCAAACTTCTCAACATCCTGGTAAAGCTCATGGTACGGTCTGTCCCCGGCAAAATAGAATTCATTGTCTACAAAGTAATAGGTAACGCCCTGATACTGCGCCTCGAAAATGCCGGCATACTGTCTCCGCCAGCTTAAGTTCACGTAAAAATGGCACCGGAACCGCAGACGGCTCTTCCACTCTTCTCCCATACACAGATACTTCGGCACGATCACACGCACGTCGTACTTCTCATGGTCGAAGTACTTTGGCAATGAACCGACAACATCTGCAAGTCCTCCTGTCTTTATAAAAGGTACTGCCTCAGAAGCAGCGAATAATATTTTTTTCATGTACAACCCCTCCAGAAATTGATTCTTCTATAGAAATATTATAACGCCGTTTTCTGCTTCTGAAAAGCGATTTAGTGAATTTTGTAATTCAGTCTGATCCTGTCTGTGATCAGT
>CAKRFH010000044.1:0-22111 GCA_934320555.1 uncultured Roseburia sp. | reverse complement strand
CTTCTAACTTCTGCTCAGCATCCTGTAAGGATGTGCCCTTAACACCGAAGTAAAATTTGATTTTCGGTTCGGTGCCGGACGGGCGGACACAGCACCAGGCATTATCGGAGAGTTCATAGTAGAGAACGTTGGAGGTTGGAAGACCGGTCTTTGTCACTTCTCCTGTCTTCATGTCTTTTCGGGTGTCCTCTTTGTAGTCGCGGACAGCGAGCACTTCGAAGCCGCCGAGTGTCTGTTTCGGGTTGGAACGCATATCGCTCATCATCTGCTGGATCTGGGCTGCTCCGTCAATTCCCTTTAAGGTCATGGTCTCTAAGCCTTCTCTGTAATAGCCATATTTCTCATAGAGGTCGATCATGGCATCCCAGAGTGTCTTGCCGTGCTTTTTGCACCAGGAAGCAACTTCACATAACATCATGACAGCCACGCAGGCATCTTTATCCCTTGCATAGGTTCCTGCCAGACAGCCATAGCTCTCCTCGAGACCGAAGACATAGTTATGGGAGTGGTTCTCCTCGAACCATTTGATCTGCTCACCGATGTATTTGAAACCAGTCAGTACTTCGATGAGGGCAACGCCATAGGAAGCTGCCATTGCTTTTGCCATATCGGTGGTAACGATGGTCTCCACCAAAGCAGGGTTCTCCGGCATGGTTCCGGTTGCGGTCTTCTCTCTTAAAATGTACTCTGCGATGAGCATACCGGACATATTTCCGGTGAAGGTGACATACTCGCCTGTTTTGGTATCTTTGCAGTAAACACCGAGACGGTCTGCATCCGGGTCTGTTGCGAGAACGATATCAGCATCCACTTCTTTTGCAAGTTTTAATGCAAGTTCGAATGCTTTCGGGGATTCCGGGTTCGGATATGCAACAGTCGGGAAGTTGCCATCCGGGAGCTCCTGCTCTTTTACAACGTATACATTTTCGAAGCCGAGCTCTTTTAACACGCGGCGCACCGGCAGATTTCCAGTTCCGTGCAGTGGTGTGTATACGATTTTGATATCTTTTGCCATCTCTTTGATGATTTCCGGATGAATGGACTGCTTTTTCAGCTCTTCCATGTAGCGGTCATCTATCTCTTTTCCGATTGCAACAAAAAGTCCTGCTTTTACGGCATCCTCTTTTGCCATGGTCTTAACCTGATCGAAGGAGGTTACGTTTGCAACCTCTGCGAGGATGTTTTTATCGTGTGGCGGTGTGATCTGGGCGCCGTCCTCCCAATATACTTTGTAACCGTTGTATTCTCTCGGGTTATGGCTTGCTGTGATTACGATTCCGGCGATGCAGCCAAGTTCGCGGACAGTAAAGGAAAGTTCCGGTGTCGGACGAAGGCTGTCAAACACGTAAGCCTTGATGCCATTGGCATTCAGGCAGAGTGCGGCTTCCTCGGCAAATTCCGGGGACATGATTCTGGAGTCGTGAGCGATGGCTACGCCTTTTTCCTGTCCGTTCTGGGAAAGGATGTAGTTGGCAAGTCCCTGTGTCGCCTGACGGACCGTGTAGATGTTCATACGGTTGGTTCCTGCACCGATCACGCCTCGGAGTCCGCCTGTACCGAACTCTAACTGACGGTAGAAGCGGTCCTCAATCTCAGCTTCGTTGTCCTGGATGGACAGAAGCTCGGAGCGGGTTTCTTCGGAAAAGTATGGGTTCGTGCACCAATTCTGGTAGGTTTCCTTGTAATTCATAAAAGTTGTTCTCCTTTTTTAGGTTTTTTTCTGAGGGACGCGAAACTCGGATTTAGGCTGTGTTGCCAGTGGTGGTGGGGCGAGCCAAGTGAAAACACGCTCTCGCTCCGTGTCGCTCGCAGCGGTACTAACCTTCCAGCAGTGGTTGCCAGAATCCTGGCGGGCCATGATCTGTCGGCCACTGCTGGAAGCTAAGGACCGGCGGCTCCCCAAGGTTTTCACTTGGCTCGCCCCACCACCACCGGCATCGTCAGGTTGTTGACGAGTTTCGCTGTGGTTCTAAATTCTTTAATATTCTTTAATATTCTTTAATATTATTTATTATTGGTTTGATTATAAATTGTTTTTCGCTATATGTAAACTAATTTTAACTTCGGCTGGCTTCACATGATCTGGAAGATACTGACTACGATTGTGAGACCGAAGACGAGACCTATGGTGGAGGTCAGGAGGCCGGCGAAGGCGATGGGGTTTTTCTGGGTCTGATAGTTTCTGGAGAGGGTGGCTCCGAGGATGCCGGTGAGGGCGATGCCGATGCCGTAGCCGCTTGCTCCGAGCAGAATGGAAATCATGCCGAGCACGAAGGACATTAGGGCATTGGTCTGTGCTTCCTCCCAGGTGTCGGAGATGGTGATACCGTTGGCCTGCTGTTCTAATTCTGCAAGCTTACGTGGGCGCAGTAGAACGATGCATGGAATGAGCAGAACCGGAACTGCCACAAGATTCTGCACAGAAATCTGGTTGATGCCATCTATAGATGTTCCCATTCCCCAGATTCCGGTGCCCATTAAGCTGGCAAAATCGATCAGGGCGTGGTAGAGCATGACGAGCCACAGGTTATGCGAGCGCACATACACCGCTCCGAACAGGATTCCAAGCACTGCTGCCGTGACTGCCTGCACGCAGGCTGACTCCACTGCGGCACCTGTAAGGATGTTGGTTACATGTACGGCTCCGAAGATGACTCCGCTTAAAATCACTGCGCCAAGAATTCCTTTTTTTGTTTTGGAGAAACGGTCCAGAAACAAATTTAAGATCAGTCCACGGAAGACGATCTCCTCCGTCCAGCCGATGAGCAGCATGGTCAGGACAAAGTAAAGAACCTCCACGCCGTTTACCACTTTTGCATTTCTGCCCACTGCCTGTACCTGGAGCTGTGCCGCAATCTCAAACAGGCAGTATCCGGTCAGGAAGCCTCCTATGTAAAGGCTTTTCACCACTCCCACACTGCGCTCTCTCAGTACGAACTGATAGCCAAACAGTAACAGCATCCCAAGAGCGATCACACCGGAAAGAAACTCTGCTATCATACTGTTTCCATATCCCGGAAGTACCAGAAATCTGGATAAAAGCATGGATGCCAGATCGGACAGTCCCAGGAAAGCTGCCGCTGCAAGTATCCCGATGCAGACCACTGCTGTTTTCGGTAAATTCATTATTTTTTCTCTCATGTACCTCTTCCTCCTTTTTTATTCCTGTTGTAAGGTTCCATCCTCCTGGATTGTCACACCATCTGAGATTTTCTTCACATACTGATAGAGGCTTTTCGCATTCTCTGCGTCCATTTTCATGGTTGTTCCGCCCTGTGCATATACCGGGATCAGCTCATAGGATACTGTCCCCTGGTTGTACACCACGACCTTCACCGCCATGGTCTGATTGATGCTCTGTCCGAAGACGAAGTTGCCAAGACTGTAGAACACAGGTTTTCCCTCAATATAGGAGATCCCCTGCAGGCAGTGCGTGTGTGCGCCGATCACAACATCCGCTCCCGCCGCAAAACAGTCCTCCGCGATTTTGGTCTGATAATCCTGTGGATACTCATCATACTCCACACCCCAGTGGATCATCACCGACAGGAAATCGCATTCCGCCTGTGCATTTTGGATCAGCTCCACAAGCTTCGTATCATCGTAGGCAGTCAGCATTCCCGGTGTCTGCACTTCCACTTTCCAGTCTGCCACCGGGACAACTCTTGAAGCCGCCAGAAAACCGAATTTTCTGCCATTTCGTTCCATGATCTGCAGCTCGTATGCACGCTCTGCAGTCTCTCCTGCCCCGGCATATAAGATTCCGGCCCCATCAAGCACCTGAAAGGTATCTGACAGTGCTTCCCTTCCGTAATCTAAGGTGTGGTTATTGGCAAGCGAGACGATATCCACTCCCATCTCTGTGAGCGCTGTCACATACTTTGGATCACATCGGAACGTGAACTGTTTGTCCGCCATCGGCGTCCCACGGTTACTGAACGGGAACTCCTCATTCACCATCAGGATATCTGCGTTCTGCAGCTCCTCTAAAAGCTTCGGTTCAATCACTTTCCCGATACCGCCCGCATCATAGTTACTCTTAAACGCGTTGGCAAAGAGCACATCCCCGGTGAAGATCAGCGTGGTATCTGCTGACGCTGCCGGATCTGTCCCGTTCTCCCCTGTGCCTGCCACATTCGCAGTATCCTGTCCTTTGGTGTCCGCCATGTCCGACGCAGCCTCTGTTCCGTCCTCATTCGCAGCATAATCTCCCGGGGTATCCGGTTCCGTAATGGTCTTATCGGCGTCTGTACTGTCACCTTCTGTCTCTCCGTCATCCAATGTTCCACCACTTTCTGCGACATTTCCCATTGTATCCTGTTCTGCTTTCGTGCCGCCTTTTTTCCCTGAAAATATGAGCAGCACGACCATTGCACATAAGATCAGAAGAGACGCTGCATATAATGCGATTCTTGTCTTTTTCCCCATTTTTTCTGTCCTTTTCCTGTCCTTTTTGTTTTCTGCCATCCCACCTTCTGTGTTCGGCAGACGTTTCTGTTTGTCGTAGATGTAGTCTTATTTTATCATAATGCTTCTGTTTTAAAAAGGAGTTCATATAATCTTAAGTTTTCTCCCCACATAAGAAAAGACAGCAAACCATGTGTCCGGTCTGCTGCCCTTCCTGCCGTTCTAGCGGTCTAATGGCTTATTCAGTTCCTCAATTCCATCAAGTACGAACCGTCCATCGGAAATAATATCCTCAGTCGTTCCATCCTTACGGATCACTGTGATCTTGTCGAGTTCATCGTACGGAATCGTGATATCCGTGTGGCAGTTGAAGTACGCCTTGCCCATATCCTCTGCACGAAGTCTGGAGAAGTCATTCTCCCTTGCAACAATACGCTTGCCGTCCGGATTGTAGGTCACCATGTCTTCCTCGTGGGAATAGCAGGTGTCACCGACTGCAAAGTGCGGTCCGGTCTTCTCAGCGATCAGGATCGGCAGCTTGTCAGCAATGTTGTAGTCCCTTGCCATGCGGTATGCGGTCGTATTCGTTCCGATCGCAAATTCTCCCATCGGAAGTGTCTCATGGTTCATCAGAACATTCTGTTTGATATATTTTTTGCACTCATCCTCTTTCTCAAAGTTCGTGCAGGTGTAATCTTTGATCACACCATCCTCAAAATCCATTTCCAGATTCAGGTACTTTAAGTCATTCAGATATACCTGGCTGACGAAAAGCTTTCCGGTTGTTCCTTTTAATACAGGGGATGTGAACACTTCCCCGACCGGGATATTCACATCTGCCACGCAGTTTTCGAATGCGCTCTCTTTTTCCGGATCCGCAAGCTTCCAGATGTTCACATACAGATCGGTCTTGTTGCCGTTCTTTCCGGTGATATGTACCCGGTCAGCCTGGTCTAACACGTCAATGATCTTCTGCTGCATGTTCTGGTAAAGCTTATAATCTAATGTATTGATCTTGACGGTCTCCGCAAAGATCTCGTTGAACTGCTCTCCGATTTCCGGTACCGGATAAGCGATGATCGTAAAGCTCCGCTCCTCGCCGATGATATACTGGTTGGTCAGCTGACCGGACATGCTCATGTCGTAAACGCTTAACTCCTGCTGCTTTTCATTCAGGCGGAGTGCCTGCTCCTTTGTCTCCGGTGAGAATGGAACCTCGCCGAATACCTCAATAACAGCCGGACCTGCCTGCCCGTTTGCTTCCTTCTTCAGTTCCTCGAAGGATGTTTTCATAACCTCAAGCCTGCGCTCCACATATGCTTTATCATAATATAATGCCTTATCTTCCTTGTGGTCGTAATCGTACTGCTTATTGGCAGAAGTTCCGCAGGCACGCATCGTCACTTTCAGGTTCATTTTTTCAAAATTATGGACAGCCGCACGTACCATACGCTCAAAACCGATCGGATAACGTACCTGCGCAGTTGACTTCTTTGACAGGTCTTTTCCGGTGGAAATGAATCCGATGCGGTACCCTTCCGTGTAAGTATCTGCCATCGCCTGGATCTCCTCCTCGGACATGGCATTTAAAAATTCTGCAATCTTTCTCTCATTATAGCCGATGTAGTCGCCATACTGATACAGATAGCGAAGATCGTTTAAGTCGGAATTCATCACGATCTGGTACAGGAAATCTTCCTTCGCGTCCACGATCTCCCGGACAGATTCTCCGATAAAGATCTCACTGTAGTCATGGAAATACCAGTAGATCGCCTGCTCTACTGCATGCTTATCCACGCCCTCGGTATCTTCGAAATAATTATAGACTTCCACAAAGAGCTCTGCCGCGATTGTCACATTCATTTTCTTGGCACAGTATGCGTCTTTCATGTGCTTTCTGCACTCGGCATACAGGAAGGAAAGGATCGATCCGTATTCTTCCCCGAGTTTTTCGACTGCATATGCCGGATTTCCGTAGCTTGACGCATAATTTTCTGTGAAAAGATCTTCATAGAGCGCTTTATTTTCCTGTTCGAGCGCTTCCATTGTTTTTGTTTCTGCAGAAGCATTCTCTTTTTCTGTTATAATTTCTTTCAGCTGAAGAAGAAATGCTGCTGTCTTTTTAAAATAATCATCATACACATCCGGAACATCTGTCTGCTCTGCGATCTGTGCGATGCGTTCCATCACAAGTTCGAAGCGCTCTGCCGCCTGTTCATTTGATTCCTGATATAATTCTCTGTATCCCATATACACTCCTGTTCTCTCTTATATATAGTGTCAGTTAATTGCAAAACTCAAATCCACATAACGAAGATTGTGAACAACAGACATTTTCTATGAGTTTTGCAATTATCTTTTTATTTAGTTCTATGCCAGCATCCCTGCCGCATAGATTGCGATCCAGGTAATAGCTGCCAGAAAGGACGTCACGGTTCCCAGGTACGGGAACAGTTTAAACGATCCATCTTCTTTCAGGCTCTGTACCGCAATGGCGGCAGCAACGAAGGACAGAAGCATCGAGCACACTCCCGCACTTCCAAGGTACATACTGCCATTTCCTCCATGATGGAAGGAATTCACCACCACATACACCAGTATGCAAACGGAAATCGCTGCCAGTACAAAAGCAGCGATTCCTTTTTTTGACTGTGTTTTTTCTGTAAATTTGTATCCTCTTCTTTTACGACTTCTTCCTGCCATATTGTTTTCTCCAAAAATGTATTACTGCCATATAGACAAGAAATCCCAGACATCCGCCGACTGTATTTAACAGCAGATCGTCCACATCAAAGCTTCCCACCTTGCAGATCAACTGCAATACTTCCACGGACAGACTCAGCTCAAAGCTGTAAAGCGCCGTGCACCAGAACTTCCGGCATCTTACGCTGTGCACCGGCAGGAAAAAACCGAACGGGACAAACGCCAGCACATTACCGAACAGATTCAGTATCACGGCTTTAAAGCCGAGCACATGGCGGTACACGATAAATCGCCGGATCTCATGGAACAGAACCAGATTGTAATGGTACGTCCGTTCTGAGTAAGTCCTCCCTAACTCTTCTGAGAAAAAGAGGAAGTAAAACAGCACCACAAAGTAAGCAAAAAACGCGACAAAAGCCAGTATGCGATGCCACTCGCTCTTTTTCTTATTTGCAGCCATACTCTTTGTAATAGTTGTCGATCGCTGTCTTGATCTCATCGTTGATGACAATTCTTCCCTGGCATGGACGGTTGTATAAATGCTCTACAACCTCCTCCATCGTTACGATGGCATTCGCTGCGAAGCCATACTTCTCCCGAATCTCATCGAGAGCACTCTTCTCGCCGCCAAGTCCTTTTTCCATACGGTTTAAGGAAACCATCAGACCGATAATCTCCACATCTGCGGCACCTTTTACCTTCGGAACAGTCTCTTCCATTGATTTTCCGGAAGTGGTAACATCCTCGATCATCACAACTCTGTCACCGTCCTGCAGCTTGCTTCCGAGGAAGCTTCCCTTATCTGCACCGTGATCCTTCTCTTCCTTACGGTCTGAGCAGTAACGTACCTCTTTGCCATATAATTTGCTGAAAGCCACTGCTGTCACAACGCTGATCGGAATACCCTTATATGCCGGTCCGAACAGGACATCAAAATCATCCCCGTAAGTCTCATGGATTGCCTTCGCATAGTACTCTCCAAGACGCATGAGCTGGGATCCTGTCACATAGGCTCCCGCATTCATGAAAAACGGAGATTTCCGTCCACTCTTCAACGTAAATTCTCCGAACTTTAACACATCACTCTCTACCATAAAATCTATAAATTCCTGCTTGTATGCTTCCATTCTCTCATCCTCCTTATTTTGTGAAACAAAATCCAATTCCACTTCTCAACCATCTTAGCACATAACAGGGGGATTTTCAACGCAAAAAGTCCGATGACGCAGGCTATCTTCCCACCGTCACCGGACTTTTCCTTCATGATATCTATACGTTATCTTCCATTTTCTCTTTTACAGATGCCAGATGTCCTCATTGTACTGCGCAATGGTTCTGTCTGAGGAGAAGAAACCTGCTTTGCTCATGTTGACAAGCATCTTCTTCGCCCACGCCATACGGTCTTCGTAGTCTGCAAAGATCCTCTCTTTTGCTGCTACATATTCCTCGAAATCCGGCAGGGTCATGAACCAGTCTTTGTTCAGAAGCTCGTTGTACAGGCGCTCTAAGTTCTCCCTGCATCCGACTGCTAACATCTCATCGCTCACGATAAAGTCGATCGCACGCTTAATGTTCTCGTCATTGTCATAGTATTTCTTCGATACATAATCTGCCTTTGCATAATGCTCGATGACTTCCTCGGAGGATTCCCCGAAAATGTAAATGTTGTCATCTCCGACAAACTGGTGCATCTCCACATTTGCTCCGTCCATAGTTCCGATTGCAACGGCACCATTTAACATAAACTTCATGTTGGAGGTTCCGGATGCTTCCTTGGAAGCAAGGGAAATCTGCTCGTGGATATCGGCTGCCGGGATCAGCTTCTCTGCCAGTGTCACGTTATAGTTTTCGACCATGACAACTTTTAAGTATGGAGCAACCTCCGGATCATTGCTGATCAGCTCCTGCAGGCAGAGGATCAGATGTATGATATCTTTCGCAATCACATAGGCAGGTGCTGCCTTGGCTCCGAAAATAACGGTGATCGGGCGGACCGGTTTCTTTCCGGCTTTGATCTCGAAATATTTATGGATCACATAAAGTGCGTTCATTTGCTGTCTCTTGTACTCGTGCAGACGTTTGATCTGGATATCATAAATAGAGTTTTCATCTAACTCAATGCCCTGTGTCTTTGCCAGATAGTCCTTCAACTGGGCTTTCTTCGTATTCTTTACATCCAGAATCTTCTGTAACACTGCCTCGTCATTGACAAATGCCCCTAATTTTTCCAGTTCTGTGGCATCCTTCTTGAAGCCATCCCCGATCAGGGATACGAATAAATCCGTCAGCTCCGGATCGCAGTGTAACAGCCAGCGGCGGAATGTGATACCGTTCGTCTTATTGTTGAACTTCTCCGGGTAAATCTTATAAAAATTGTGAAGCTCGGAGTTCTTTAAAATCTCGGTGTGCAGATAGGCAACACCGTTGATGCTGTATCCGTAATGAATATCCATATTTGCCATATGGACACGTCTCTCATCGTCAATGATCGCTACTGATCTGTCCTCATATTTGTTCACAACACGGCTGTTTAATTCATAAATAATCGGCATAAGCTGCGGAACGGCTTTCTCTAAGAAATGGATTGGCCATTTTTCCAGCGCCTCTGCCAAAATAGTATGGTTTGTGTAAGCACAGGTTTTGGATACAATCTCAATTGCCTCGTCCATTAAAATTCCGCGTTCCATTAACAGGCGGATCAGTTCAGGAATGACCATACTTGGATGTGTATCATTGATCTGGACAGCCGCATACTCATTTAATTTGTGTAAATCACCGCCCCTTGCAAGTGTCTCATCGATGATCAGTCTTGCTGCGTTGCTGACCATGAAATACTGCTGGTACACACGGAGGATTCTTCCCTTATCATCAGAATCATCCGGATATAAGAATAAAGTAAGATTTCTCTTAATATCTTCTTTGTCAAAATCAATGCCTTCCCCAACCAGGCTCTCATCAACGGTCTCCACGTCAAATAAATGCAGTTTTGTCGTGCGGTTGTTATAGCCTAACACATCGATATCATACATTCTGGACTGTAAGCAGAACCCACCGAACTGAATGGTGTACGCCTTATCGGTCTTTGTCAGCCAGCTCTCTTTTTCCATCCAAGGGTTTGGCGTCTCATGCTGAAGATGGTTCTCGAAGACCTGTTTGAATAATCCGTAATGATAATTCAGTCCAACACCGTCTCCGTTCAGACCAAGTGTTGCGATGGAATCAAGGAAACAAGCTGCAAGACGTCCGAGTCCGCCGTTTCCAAGAGATGGTTCCGGCTCTACTTCCTCAATCTCTGCGAGGCTCTTGCCGTTCTCTGCCAACAACTGCTTCACATCCTCATAAATGCCGAGATTGATCAGGTTGTTCGATAACAGCTTTCCTATCAGGAACTCTGCGGAAATATAGTATAATTTTCTTTTTCCTTCTGTGCTGACTTTCTCCTCTGCCATGCCTTTTGTCATCTCAAGCAAAGAGAAGTAAAGCTCCTCATTGCTGCACTCTGCGATTGTTTTGCCGGTTCTTTTTGTTACGATTTCCTGTAAATTCATGATTTACTCCTTTCCCTCTGCGGATCGGATGCGTCTCCTTGCTTTTCCCGCAGGTTTTCAACTGTTACATTGTACGGTTCCATTCATTCCAAAGATGTTTTCGTATTTTTTCGTTTTTCTGTAATCTTATTATAGAAATTTTTCCTTATATATTCTTGTAATATTACACAAAAAAGTGGTACAATTCTATCATTCCTGTAACCATTGTATGGAAAAACCACCTGTTTTTCCATTGATTTTAATTTATGAAAGGCGGTCTGGCATTATGAATATACTGGAATACGAAAATTATCAGGAAAAAGTATCCCACGGCAACCTTCTTTTTCCTTATATTACTTACCCGTGTTCGATCCCACTCGACTTTTCCTGCGTCCCGATCCACTGGCATGACGAGATGGAATTTATTTACATCAAAAAGGGAACCGGCGCTATCACTGTCGACTTCCAGCCTTACACCATCTCTGCCGGAACGATCGCACTGATTCTCCCGGGGCAGCTGCACTCGATAGAACAGTATGAGTCAGAGCATATGGAGTATGAAAATATCATTTTTCATCCGCAGATCCTTCTGTCCAAGCAGACGGACGCCTGCACAACAGACTTTTTCCTTCCGCTCTTAAGCGGCAGCCTCTCCGTCCCTGTCCTCTATCGGCCGGGCGATGTGTGCTACCCGGAAATCGCCGCCTGCATAGACGCAAACGATGAGATCTGCAAGACGAACCCGACCGGCTACCAGCTGTTTTTGAAAAGCCAGCTGTTCCTGCTGTTCTTCCATCTCTTTCACAAATGCAGCTCGAAGGATACCCCGAAAAAAGAGGTGAAATCCTTAGAGAAGATGAAGCTTATTTTAAAATATGTGGAAAATCATTATATGGAAAAAATAACGATTGAGACAGCCGCAGACGAAGTACAATTAAGCCAGTCGCATTTTATGAAATATTTTAAAAATACCATGGGAACCTCCTTCATTAACTATCTCAATGAATACAGGCTCACCATGGCATCGAGGCTTTTAATTTCTTCCGAATCTGCTATTTTAGATATCGCAGGCGAGGTTGGATTTGACAATCTCTCCTACTTCAACCGTTCTTTCAAGAAACGCTTTCTGATGACACCAAGAGATTACCGGAAGATGTATGGGAAGGTCGTATAGTACCCGATCACCCCGCAGAGGATTCCGGTTATGGCTCCGGCGATAATATCTTTCGGCTCGTGGACACCGACCACCACGCGGACTGCACCGAGCAGAATGCCTATCATTCCGAGTATAATCCCGACAGACGGATGCTCGTAAAAAATTGTGACCGCAATCACAAAAACGGAGAAAACATGGCGGCTTGGGAAAGATTTTCCTTTTGTATCCTTCTTTAGCACCGGCGGGATTCCGAACTTCTCATATGGACGCGGCGCATTGATCACCGCCCTCACAAAGGACACGATCAGAAAAGAATCCAGCGGCACGATCACCGCACGGGAAAGCCACGGATCGTGTTCTATAAGAAGCATCAGCAGGTACAGTGGATACACCAGAAACACCAGTCCTGTCAGGATATGATTCAGGTTCTTCACCTGTCTTGCCCGCTCCGGGTTATCCCGCAGAGGTTTTGTTATCTTGATATACTGTTCTTTTGTCATGTGCCTTCACGCTCTCCTTCTTTTCCCGGAAATCTTAGTCGCACTCACTGCCTGCCACGGCAAGCAATGCCCCGATAAAAATAAAGAAATCCGAAATATTAAAAATAATCCGTCTAAACCACGCCGGACCAATCTGAAACCGGATGTAATCCACAACATGGTGCTTCGTATAACGGTCATACAGGTTGCTTAATCCGCCACCGGCTAACAGCGCAAGTCCCGTCTTGCCAAGTCTCTTTCCAGACGTGCGCATCGCTATATAATAGACTGCCCCGACTAACACCATCATAACCGTATGGATTGCAGTCATGACCTTCGGATGTTTTGCGAGAAGATTTAACGTTGCACCGTTATTATAATATTTTTCAATCTCTACTTTTCCATTGCAGCGCCTGTGCTTTTTGCGCAGCTCATACTTTCTGTCCACATACTTCTTCAGAAAAAAATCCAGTGCAAATATGGCTGCTGTTATTCCTATATAAATCATTCTGCTTCCCTCTGTTCTGTTTCTTTCCAGCCTTATTATACCTCATATTTTCGTCTCCGGCACTTTTTATTTTATTTCAACATTCTATTATCATGAAGGAAGGGATGCATCCATCTTTTGAACTGGACGCATCCCTTCTCACTTTAACTTTGTTATATTGTATTAATGCTTCGGTACGATTTTCTCGATTCCACCCATATATGGCTGGAGTGCCTTCGGAATATTAACGCTTCCATCCTCATTTAAGTTGTTCTCTAAGAATGCGATCAGCATACGTGGTGGAGCAACTACGGTGTTATTTAAGGTGTGTGCGAAATATTTATTTCCATCTTTTCCTTTTACACGGATCTTCAGACGTCTTGCCTGTGCATCACCTAAGTTCGAGCAGCTTCCGACTTCAAAATACTTTTTCTGTCTTGGAGACCATGCCTCTACGTCACAGGATTTTACCTTTAAGTCAGCAAGGTCACCGGAGCAGCACTCTAAGGTACGAACCGGGATGTCTAAGCTTCTGAACAGGTCAACTGTATTCTGCCATAACTTGTCATACCATGCCTTGGACTCTTCCGGTTTGCAGACAACGATCATCTCCTGCTTCTCGAACTGGTGGATACGGTATACACCACGCTCCTCGATGCCGTGTGCACCTTTCTCTTTACGGAAGCATGGAGAGTAGGAAGTCAGTGTATATGGCAGCTTCTCCTCGTCATTGATCGTGTCGATGAACTTACCGATCATGGAATGCTCGGAAGTACCGATCAGGTAAAGATCCTCACCCTCGATCTTGTACATCATGGCATCCATCTCATCAAAGCTCATAACACCTGTTACAACATTGCTGCGGATCATAAACGGTGGTACACAGTAAGTAAATCCACGGTTGATCATGAAATCTCTTGCATAGGAAATCACTGCGGAATGGATTCTTGCAATATCGCCCATCAGGTAATAGAAACCGTTTCCTGCTACTTTTCCGGCTGCGTCTAAATCAATACCGTCAAAACGCTCCATAATATCGGTGTGGTATGGGATCTCGAAATCCGGAACATACGGATCGCCGAACTTCTCAATCTCTACGTTACAGCTGTCATCTTTTCCGATCGGTACAGATGGATCAATGATATTCGGGATGGTCATCATAATCTTGGTAACCTTCTCCTGAAGCTCTTTCTCCTTCTCCTCTAACTCTGCAAGGCGCGCTGCATTTGCACTTACCTGTGCCTTAACAGCCTCTGCTTCTTCCTTCTTGCCCTGTCCCATCAGCTTTCCAATCTCTTTGGATAATGCATTACGGCTTGCACGAAGCTCATCGGCTTCCTGCTGGGTTGCTCTCGCCTGAGCATCTAACTCGATCACTTCATCTACTAACGGGAGCTTGTGATCCTGGAACTTATTCCGGATGTTCTGCTTTACAACCTCCGGATTCTCTCTTAAAAATCTTAAATCAATCATGTCTGTTCTCCTTTTCTTCTACTAACACAAAAGCCTTCCGCCCCTGTGTTCTGTCAACACATGGGACGAAAGGCTTATCTTTAACTTATCAAAGGCTTCCGCGTTGCCACCCATATTGTCAGGAACATACATCCTGTCTCTTCCTGACCTCTCATCCGTACGATATGGGATACGACCCCGTGACTTTCACCACCGGCTCGGAAAGTGGAAAGATCTTACACTGTACCGGTTCACACCATCCACCGGCTCTCTGATGCAGCTTTCGGATCGTAGCTTTCTTCACTGCCAATTTCTTTCGATATTATAACCTTATTATTTGGAAAAATCAACTGTTTTTTGCAAATTCTGCGGGAGCAATCTGCTAATCCAGCCTGTCCTCCTCTGCAATCTGTCTCTTTTTTCGCACCCGCTTCTTCCGCTCTGGACGCTCTTTCTCTTTCCACCGTTTCACATATCCTGGCAGATAAGACACAAAGGTACGGATTCCGTGCCATGCCTTCTGGCCGATCTCCTTTTTCTGTTTCCAGAATGCATGCAGCCTGCCGCACACATAGAGGAACGGATAAATCAGAAGAAGCATCTCGATCACTAATAGCAGGGCGGTTACATCCTCGTATGCCCTCGCCCGGTTCTCCCAGTATGGATAGACGATATTCTTCGTTCTCATGGAACGTGCCCCGAAGCTCCGTAAAATCGTGAGCCGGTTCAACAGACTGTATCTGGCTGAATTCTCGACAAGTTCATATTCTGCTTCGTCAAGCCCTATGGCATTCTTTAACGCATTGTAACCGAACTTCTGCACCGGGTTGCGGATCAGGATCTCATAGCTGTCTAACGGTAAAGCTTCCTCCCCGTCACCGCTCATGATACTGTAGGCAACGTAGACCGTCGCCTTCTCTTCCTCTGCAGCCCCGCTGAACGCCCCTTTGTCGCTCCTCACGACACCGCGAACCGGATAGGTCACGCCGTTGATCTCCACATTCATTCCGGCGACATGGGCAGAACCGAACAGCTGCCAGGCGACATTCTCGTCTAAAATCACGCCGTCCCCATTTTCATCTGTTCCATTGAAATAATTTCCATCTAACAGAGTGAGCGGATGGAAAAGGAAGAAATCATTCCCGATCCCGAACGCACGCACTGTCGCAGATGTCTTCTCCGAGCAAACAGTCAGCTCACCTTCCGCGCTGTAGCAGTCAACCAGGTTTCTTCCATTGCTGTCTGTGACATCCTGGGATGCCTCTTCGAGTGCCGTGGCAAGGCTTCTCTCCCACATCATCACCTGACTGTCCGTCACACCGGCATCCTCTGAGAAGAACGCAGAGACTGCTGCATAGCCTCCATCCTTCGACCACTCCCCTGCAACGTTTTCCACCGGAAGCTGCCCGGTAAAGAGATGCTCCGCCAGTCCGATCAGAAGGACAACGCACACGCATGCTGCCGCGATTGCTAATTTTCTGTACTGCTTTTTACGCATGGCTTCTCCTTTTTCGCTTATTCAGATGCCAGACGCACCTGCTGATTCTCCTCGACCGGCTTGGTCGTTGTCGTGATGACATACTCATATCCTTCGAGTGCCCCAGTGACTGCGGACTGCTTGTCATCCGATGTGATGACTTCCACATCCACTCTTCTCGCATAGTAGCGGTTTCCAAGCGGTGTACTCTTCGACTCGATGATTAAGAGGAAGCTGCCGTTGGAATCCTCACGGATCGCGCTTGTTGGAACGATGTTATCATAATTCGAGCTCTGCTGTCCAATGGAAAGCGTATAGCTGTCACCGACTGACACATCTCCCTTCACATCGCAGACTACAATACTGCTGGAGCGGTTCTGCGGATCTTTGTGGATATTCGTAACGGTTGCCGTAATGTCATTTCCATACCAGTTGTTCAGCACTTCCGCACTGTCACCGACACGGATCCGCTTTGCCTGGTTCTCTGTCACGGAGAACTGTAACGTATATGCCTTATTTTCCGGCTGGATCGTCATCATGACATCATTCGCATTGACGGTCGTTCCGGCTGTCACTGTGATATCTGTCACCGTTCCGGAAATTGGCGCCTTGATCTCGGTTCCGATGGATTTCTCCTGAAGCTTTGCAACCTCCTCCTGAAGCTCCACAACGGTTTTGTAAGCAGACGAGATCGTCACTTCGCCGTTGATCTTCTCCGTTACTTTTTCGGAATCGCCTGTCGCATTGGCCAAGGCTGTGTTGGCTGCCGCTAATGCTGTTGTAGCCTGATTCAATTGCGCCTGAAGGTTATTCGCCTCGGCAGTCTCTGCGCCTGTCAATTTTTTTACAGAGAGATTATAATTTGCATTATTCAATGCGGTTTTGCTGTTGTTTGCATTATTTTTTGCAGTCTCATATGTGCCGGAAACACTGTCTAAGCTTGCCTTGCAGGTATCGACTGTCTTCTGGCAGTTATCTAACTGTCTCTTTGCCTTGTTCATCGCAGACTCTGCTGCGTTCTTTGCCTCTTCTTTCGTCTTTTTATCAGTCTCGTCTGTTGCTTTCTCCCAGGCTGTCTTCGCTGCGATATAGGCATCTACCGTATCATCATAAGCTGCCTGCGCTGCTGCAAGATCCGATACCGCACTGTCATAGGCTGCTTTTGCCGGAGTGTATACTTCCTCTGCTGTGGAGAGCTTATCCTGCGCATCGCTGCTCACTCTCTCAGCATCTAACACTGCCTTCTCCTCTGCAGTCGTATCCACTGTTGTATTTCCAAGGGCATCAATCTGTGCCTTGATCTTATCCACGTTTGCCTGTGCCGCATCCACAGCCGCCTGTGCATCCTTCACCTTCTGCTTCGCCCCTGCGATCGCATTCTGCTTTTCTGTCAGTGTAGAACCTTTTCCGTTCTCAATGCTCTGCCGCTCTGCCACTGTGATACCGGCTGCAAGCACAGCAGATTCATAGGCTGCCTGCGCATCGTTTAAATTCTTCTTCGCTGTGTCAAGCTCATCACTGTCCGAATCCTCTAAGGTAAAGAGCAGGTCACCGGTTGTCACTTCCGCACCTTTCTTCACATTGACGGTTGCGATCTTTCTCGTCTCATCAATCGTCACCGAATATGTCTCGCTCGCTTCCACCGTTCCGCTGCCACGCACCTTCGTTGTCAGTGATCCGCTTGTCACCATCTGGGTGCTAACCTCCACGAGGGAATAGTTCATAATTGTGTTGGAAAAGAAGGTAAGTACCAACATAATCAGCAGAAATATAATTGTAATATTTTTAATTTTATCTTTTCTATTTGCCATCCTTTTGCTTCTCCCTTTCGATTATCCTTTCACACCGCCCTGATAAGCGATTCCTTCTACCAGCTGATCTTCTCCATACAGGAAAATCAAAAGACTTGGTATCATGTAAAACGTTGCGACTGCGAACGCCAGTCCGACCTCCTGCGCATTGATCTTCGACAAAAAGATCGACAGCGGATATTTGTCTGTGTCACTGAAAAACAGTAACGGCTGTTCCACCATATTCCAGTAGTCCATGAAAACTAAGATCGCACAGGTCGTGATCACGCCCTTACAGATTGGGATACAGATCTGTGAAAATACCTGAAATTCGTTCGCCCCGTCGATCTTCGCCGCCTCGATTAACGGCACTGGAATACGCTTCATATATTTCGTGATCAGATAGACACTGAACGGGGAAAAAATACCCGGGAGCCAGATGCTCCAGTTCGTGTTGAGCAGCTTCATCCAGTTCAATACCAGATAGTTTGGCACCAGCGTTACCTGATACGGCATCATCATCAGGATCACATAGGCAAAAAAGACGATCGCCGAAAGCTTTCCCCTCGTCCTTGTGAAGCCATATGCTGCCAGGACCGCCACAATCAACTGGAACACCACGATCGGAACTACTAAGATCAGGGAGTTCCAGAACTTCAGCAGATAATCCGGGCTCTTAAAGAGCACCGTCGCGTACTGGGAAAAAGTAACCATATCCGGAATGAACTTCAGATTGACCGTCTGGGAAATATACTGCCTGCCTCCTGTGTCCGTCCTCTGGAAAATTGAGCCGTAGTTCGATGTGATCTCCGCCGCCGACATGAAGGAATTCGTGATGGTAAGGACGATCGGCATCAGGAAAATCAGTGCCGTCACCACCGCGACCACAGTCAGGCAGATCCGTATGCATAATTTTTTTTGCTCTGACCTCTTTCTCATTCTTCCTCCAAATCCTTTCCAAAGTGATGCTCCACCAGAAACAGGATGCCCATGATCACGATCATGACCAGTGACATATAGATCGCCGCTGTGGAGAGCTTCTGGTAATCACCGGAAGCAAAGGTATTGTTCATATAATGCTGTAACATGTACAGCGCCCCATATGGATATTCTCCGGTCAGAAGATAGACCTCGCGGAATACCTTGAACGAGTTGATCATGGAGAGAATCGCAACGAACAGAATCGTCGGGGATAAGTAGCGCAGCTTCACATGGAAAAAGATCTGTCTGCGGTTTGCACCGTCTAACTCCGCAACTTCTATGATATCCTTCGGAATATTTCCCATCGCAGAGAGAAAAAGGATCATATTGTATCCTAAGTTCTTCCACAAAAATAACAGGATCACCACAAAAAGTCCCGCAGATGACTTCAGCCAGTCCACTCTTCCGCCTCCGAACTTCTGCACAGCAAGATTCACCACGCCGTTGTAATCGAAGAGTACCTGCCAGATCAGGACAACTGATGCGGTCGGTACCATAAGCGGGGTTAAAAAGCAGCTTCTCAGCTCACTTCTTAATGGAATTCCAGCATCGAGCAGAAATGCTAATGCCATGCCCAAAACCACAGCAAGCGGTACTGCCACAATAGAGAAAAACAGGGTGTTCCCGACCGCGGTCCGGAATGCCTGATTCCTGATCACACTGATGAAGTTCTGAAACCCTACAAATTGCTTCGCAACCGGGTTATCCACAAAAGAAAAATAGATCACAACAAGAAACGGGAGTACGAAAAAAATCAATACTCCCAGAACGCTTGGTGCCAGGAATGCTCCTGACACCAGCTTGTGATCTAATTTGTTTCTATGATGTTTTACTCTTTTTTTTGCAATTGCTTTTTGTTCTTTACTTTGTCTCACTTAAGTATACCTTCACGCGACTCTGAATAATTTTTGCAACATCTGATGCGGACTTCTGTCCGGTGAAGAATGCTTCGGATTCCTCTGAAATAATATTGTTGATATCGCTCGACCCTGCTCCGGATACTGCGGTTGTGTTATATACAAGATCCTTCACCTGATCCACATCTTCCTGTGTAGCTGCCTTGATCTCCACATTGAATTCTCCCCAGCCATAACCGCCACCGCCGTTCTTCTCTTCATCCATGGCATCCTTACAGTACTTCTCAAAAGAATCTTTGCGGATGGAGAAATCATAAGTGTAATTATTCTCACCGTCCTTTGTCGGCAGATACATGGTTCTTAAGAACTGCCATGCCCCGTCGACATCGTCACAGTTCTTGGAGATTCCAAGGATGTTACTGAAGTTTAAAAGGGCTCCATTGCCATTTGTGGTCGGATATCCAATAAAGGTTGTATTGCCGCCAAAGATGACGCGGTAAAGCTGAACCTGATTGAAGTCGCTCAAATAATAACTATCCAGCAGCTGTCTGCCCGTATTTAACAATACCGACGTGTCTTCTCCGTCATCATTGTACTCAAACTGTTCCGGGAACGTTGCAGCAAACTCCAGGATATCCACGAATTCCTGACTGTCAAAGTTGCAGGTTCCTGCCTCCCAGTCAATGAAATCGTTGTAGCCTAAGTTCATACAGAAATCCATCGCAGCGGTGCGGTCCATTCCATATAATAACTGCGTTCCCTCCGGCTTGGAAGCAAGCAGTGCCTTCACATCGTCCAAGGTCCAGCCAGGTGTCGTACCGACATCATCTGCTTTCCCGATCAAGGTCTGTAAGCTAAAGCCAGTCGGCAGGAATGCAAGCTTGCCATCGTACTCACATGCAGTGAGGATATTTGGCAGGAAATCATCCCTCGATAGATCCGGATCCTTATCGATCAGATCATAAAGATCGATGTTCAATCCTTTTCCTGCGAAGCTTAATACCTGTGAGTAGTCATAGAACATGACAATATCAATATCCGGGTCTGTTGTGACTGCTGTGGTGAAATTATTGATCGTATCCTGCCAATCTTCATTGGAATTACTATCATATGTCTTCATCGTGATATGGTACTGATCCTGCTTCTTATTGAAATCAATGATTTTCTCTTCCAGGTTAGAATCTGCCCACATGCTTGCTAAGACAAGATTCTTCACATCGCCGATCTCGCTCTTATCGACTTCCTTTACAATTGCAACTTCGGAATTATTGCCGTTTGATCTCCAGTTCTGGATGAAAGCAGCGATGGTTCCATCGGAGAGTAAGGAATAGCTGGATACGGTTGAGCTGGAAATATTGCAGTCCATCCAGTTAAAATACAGTTCTTTCTCCTGTGTATCAATATTATACTTATAAACAGAGGTCGACTCTGTCATCAGCACATTCTTATCATCTAAGACTACTACGCTGTCGGAAGGAACTTTCACCTGTGCATCCGTTTTCAGCTTTCCAGAAGCAAAATCGATCGGTGTCATCACATTGCCGCCATCGTTTCCCCAGCTTATCGTCGCTACCGATCCATCTCCTAATTTCACGAGGCTTGAGCTGTAGCCATCTAAGGTAACTTTTCCTTTTCCATTGCCATCCTTATCGTACAGCGCAATAAAATATTCATCCGAGCTGTCATCCCATACATTCATTGCAGCATACAGGTTGCCATCCCCATCAGCTGCCAGCCCATTGCAGCTAATGTTGGTACTGCCGGATGCATTTTCCTCTCCCATATCAACCGCAAACACTTCCTTGCCGGATGAATCCATCTTCGTCAGCGTCTGCGTATTGATTCTCGGTGCATTCATGCTAATCAGGAACCCACGGTAATCGACATTGCCATTCTCATCGGTATATGAGCCTGCATAGGCATCATCCCAGGTACTCTGTGCATCCTCCTCGCTGTATCCCCAGTCATTCTGTAAAAATTGCAGGACATCATCTAATGTTGCATTATCATACTTGTCACCCAGGCTGCTCTCATCAACAACTGAATTATAAAGCATCAGGTACACACTTCCGTCTTCCCCGACTACAAAGTCGGACACACTGCTGTAGCTTCCATCATTGGAATTCTCGTCCTCTCCCTGCGTGTACAAAGTGGCCGTTTCCTTTGTCACTATATTATAAGAATAAATCCCATATGAATCATAATTGTCATCGTAGCTGCCATAGTACATCACATCGCCCTTAAATGTTACTCTGTTGACGTTGTCATTAAAATTCTCCGGCAGGTCACTTAAGTAAGTCGCCTTAAAGTAGTGCTGCTCCCCTTTGGATGACGTGCTGCCACCACCATTGCTGCCACTTCCTCCGCCGCAGGCTGCAAGCCCTGCTGTCATGGCCGTCACAAGTGTCAGCGCCATCGCTCTTCTCCATAATCTTCGATTCATTGATTGTCCTCCCTCTATTCTTTCCCTGCATCTTCTGACTGTCATTGGTCAATGCATCTTACACTTATCTGTTACTACATCCAGACTGGCTGATTTGTCAGCAAATAATCTGTTCTATATTAACAATAAAGAATTCGGGTAGGAAAAGCAAGGTACAAAAGGTTATGAAATTCTTAATTTTAAATGAAGATGCTTTGGGATTTTCAATATTCTTTTGTCCACCATCAGCAAGAGGATTCTTCCACTTGAATGATGTGGTGTATGTAGCCGCCCAGCGATAGGCTGTGAGCAGAAAGACTTGTGTGAGCCCTCCGAAATTCCATTACGCCAAGAACTCCGATGAGCCCCTAAG
>CAKRFH010000043.1:0-22695 GCA_934320555.1 uncultured Roseburia sp. | reverse complement strand
CCGCCGTGTACCGAACGGTACGCACGGTGGTGTGAGAGGTCGGCTAATCAACCAATGATTAGCCTCCTACTCGATTCAGAAAAAGAAGAATTTTTTGGGTTGCAAACAGAACAGATGTTCTGTATAATAAGTGGAAGAAAGGAAGGACGACTATGGTTTCAAATCATAAGATTCAGACTGCATTAGAAGAGATTAAGGAGATTTCCAAGATTGATCTGGCATTATATTCGGAAAAAGGCAAGCTTGTGGCCACGACATTTGAACCGGAGGGGAATATGGAAGAGGCTGTGACGCTGTTTGCGGCGTCTATGGCTGAGAGCCAGATGCTTTCCGGCTGCCATTTCTTTAAGGTAGTGGTCGAGGGGGAAGTGGAATATATTCTTCTGACGAAGGTATCCGGTGAAGATGCCTATATGGTGGGACGGCTTGCGGTATGCCAGATCCGGAATATTGTAGCAGCCTATATGGAACAGTTCGACCGGAACAACTTTATGCAGAACATTCTTCTCGGCAATATGCTTGTTGTGGATATGTACAACAAAGCACAGAAGCTCCATATCGAACAGGCAGAGCGTGTCGTCTATGTGATCGAGATCGAGGGGAAGAAGGATTCCACTGCGATGGAGACCGTGAAGAATCTGTTTGTGACGAAGACAAGGGATTACGTGACAGAGGTGGATGAGCAGAGTATTATCCTGATCAAGGACACCCGCGATATGCAGGGGGACGACAGCTTAAAAAGCCTTGCAAGCATGATCGTGGACAATATGCATGCGGAGGCCATGGTGAAGGTGCGTGTTGGTTACGGCAATCGTGTGAATAATTTACAGGATATCGCAAAGTCTTACCAGGAGGCGAAGATGGCACTTGAGGTAGGAAGAATCTTCTATGCAGAGCGCGAGATCATCGCTTACAATCTGCTTGGCATCGGCAGACTGATCTACCAGCTCCCGATGAGCCTGTGCGAGATGTTTATCCATGAGGTGTTTGGGGATGAGATACCGGATGTATTTAACGAAGAGATCAGTGTGACGATCCAGAAGTTCTTCGAGAATAACCTGAATATTTCAGAGACTGCAAGACAGCTTTATGTGCACAGAAATACACTGGTGTACCGGTTAGAGCGTTTGCAGCGCTCCATCGGTCTTGATATCCGCCGGTTTGACGATGCGATGACATTTAAGATCGCGATGATGGTCATTGCGCATATGAATCAGCAGAAGAGTGAAGACTAGAAGAATGACAGGAAAGAACGGCACAGGAAAGATGCGTGCCGTCTGGAAATAGAAAAAGACAGTGAGGTAAGAAATGGCAAGTTATGATGAGCACAGCATATCCGTCTTAGAAGGACTTGAGGCTGTACGGAAGAGACCTGGAATGTATATCGGAAGTGTTTCCAGAAAGGGGTTGAACCACCTTGTATATGAGATCGTCGACAACTCTGTGGACGAGCATTTGGCAGGGGCGTGTGATACAATCCGTGTGACACTCGAGAAGGACGGTTCCTGTACCGTGGAGGATAACGGACGTGGTGTGCCGGTCGGCATGCATGCGAAGGGGGTATCTGCGGCACGTATCGTGTATACAACGCTGCATGCCGGTGGAAAGTTTGACGATTCCGCTTATAAGACGAGCGGTGGTCTGCACGGCGTAGGCTCTTCGGTTGTGAATGCATTGTCTACTTATATGGATGTGGAGATCAGCAGGGAAGGCTATGTGCATCATGACCGCTATGAGAGAGGGGTTCCGGTTGTGGAGTTGGAGAACGGTCTGCTCCCGAAGATTGCGAAGACGAAGAAGACCGGAACGAAGGTGAATTTCCTTCCGGATCCGGAGATTTTTGAGAAGACCCGTTTCAAGGAAGATGAGATCAAGAGCCGTATGCATGAGACCGCTTATTTAAACCCGATGCTCACGATTATTTATGAGGATCGCAGAGGCGAGGAAGTGGAGCATATTGTATACCATGAGGAAGAGGGAATCCGCGGTTTTGTCAAGGATCTGAATAAGAATACGGAAGTGCTGCACGATGTCGTATATTTTAAGGGAGAGTCCGAAGGGATTACGGTGGAAGCGGCATTCCAGTATACGAACGAATTTCATGAGAATATTTTAGGCTTCTGTAATAATATTTTTAATGCTGAGGGTGGAACCCATATCACGGGATTTAAGACGGTGTTTACAACGGTGATCAATTCCTATGCGAGGGAGCTTGGCATTTTGAAAGAGAAGGATGTGAACTTCACCGGTGCAGATGTCCGAAATGGAATGACGGCTGTAATATCTATCAAGCACCCGGATCCGCGTTTTGAGGGACAGACGAAGACGAAGCTTGACAATCAGGATGCGGCCAAGGCGACGGCAAAGGTGACGGGCGATGAGATCCAGCTCTTTTTCGATAAGAATTTAGAGACGTTGAAGGCTGTCATCTCCTGTGCGGAGAAGGCAGCGAAGATCCGTAAGACAGAGGAGCGTGCCAAGACGAACCTGCTCACAAAGCAGAAGTTCTCCTTCGATTCAAATGGAAAGCTGGCGAACTGCGAGAGCAGGGATGCTTCCATCTGCGAGATTTTTATCGTGGAGGGAGATTCTGCGGGCGGTTCTGCGAAGACAGCGCGTGACAGGAATTATCAGGCGATCCTTCCAATCCGTGGAAAGATCTTAAATGTAGAGAAGGCAAGCATCGACAAGGTGCTGGCGAATGCGGAGATCAAGACGATGATTAACGCGTTCGGTTGTGGTTTCTCAGAAGGATATGGAAATGACTTCGATATTGCGAAGCTCCGCTATGACAAGATTATTATTATGGCGGATGCCGATGTGGACGGTGCACATATCTCCACACTGCTTCTGACGTTATTTTACCGTTTTATGCCGGAGCTTATTTATGAGGGACATGTGTATGTAGCGATGCCGCCTCTGTACAAAGTGATTCCTTCTAAAGGCGGGGAGGAAGAGTATCTGTACGATGACGCTGCCCTTGAGAAGTACAGAAGGACACATAAGGGAAGCAATTTTACGTTACAGCGCTACAAAGGTCTTGGTGAGATGGATGCAGAACAGCTCTGGGAGACAACACTGAATCCGAAGACACGGATGCTCAAACAGATTGAGATTGAAGATGGACGTATGGCATCGGATATCACGGAGCTTCTCATGGGAAATGATGTCCCTCCGAGAAAGACATTCATCTACGAGCATGCACATGATGCAGAGCTTGATGTGTAAAGAGAGACAGAACGGAAGACAGAAATTGAAAGAGGTTTTTTAACTATGATACAGGAAGAACAGATCATCCGTACCGAATATTCGGAACTGATGCAGAAGTCTTATATTGATTATGCGATGAGTGTCATCATCGCGAGAGCTCTGCCGGATGTCCGGGATGGATTGAAGCCGGTTCAGCGCCGAACCTTATATGATATGTATGAACTTGGCATCCGCTATGACAAACCGTACCGGAAATGTGCGCGTATTGTCGGCGATACCATGGGTAAATATCATCCGCACGGAGACAGCTCGATTTACGATGCGCTCGTGGTGATGGCACAGGAGTTCAAGAAAGGGCTTCCACTTGTGGACGGGCACGGCAACTTTGGTTCCATCGAAGGAGATGGTGCAGCTGCTATGCGATACACGGAAGCGCGTCTGCAGAAGATCACGCAGGAAGCGTTTCTGGCAGACTTAGACAAGGATGTCGTAAATTTTGTCCCAAACTTTGATGAGACAGAGAAGGAGCCGGAGGTACTTCCGGTGAAGATCCCCAACCTTTTGGTGAACGGTTCGGATGGCATCGCGGTAGGTATGGTGACAAGTACACCGCCGCACAATCTTGGTGAAGTGATTGACGGTGTCATTGCCTATATTAAGAACCCGGATATCAATACCGAACAGATGATGGAATACATTCCGGGACCGGATTTTCCGACCGGAGGTATTATCGCGAACAAAGATGACCTGAGACAGATTTATTCTACCGGTACAGGCAAGATTAAGATCCGTGGAAAAGTAGAAGTGGAACAGGTGAAGGGCGGCAAGGAGCGGCTTGTCATCACAGAGATCCCATATACGATGATCGGTGCCAATATCGGAAAGTTTTTAAATGATGTCTACAGTCTTGTGGAGACGAAGAAGACGAACGATATCGTGGACATTACAAACCAGTCCTCGAAAGAGGGAATCCGAATTGTGTTAGAGCTCAGAAAGGGCGCGGACACGAAGAACCTGATCAATCTGTTATATAAGAAGACCAAGCTGGAAGATACCTTCGGCGTGAATATGTTAGCCGTTGCAGACGGAAGACCGGAGACGCTTGGGTTAGTACCAGTTATCCGTCATCATGTGAACTTCCAGTTCGAGCTTGCAACCAGAAAGTATCAGACATTACTTCGCAAGGAACTCGAGAAGAGGGAGATCCAGGAAGGACTCATCAAAGCCTGCGATGTCATTGACCTGATCATCGAGATCCTGCGCGGAAGTAAGAACGTGAAGGAGGCGAGAGCCTGCCTGACAGACGGTGTGACGGATCCGATTAAGTTTAAATCAGAGGAATCGAGAAAGCTTGCATCAGAGCTCCACTTTACCGAACGCCAGACAACTGCAATCTTAGAAATGCGCTTACAGAAGCTGATCGGTCTGGAATTAGAAGCTCTCATGAAGGAGCATGACCAGACGATGAAGAATATCGCAGAGTACGAGGAGATCTTAGAGAACCGTGCAGCGATGGCGAAGGTGATCATCCAGGAGCTTGCTGCCTATAAGAAACAGTATGCAAGAGCGCGCAGAACGGTGATTGACAACTTAGAGGAAGCGGTTGTGGAGGAGAAGAAGATCGAGGAGACAGATGTCGTGTTCCTGATGGACCGTTTCGGCTATGCCAAGACCGTGGACACGAGCGTTTACGAGAGGAACAGGGAGGCAGCGGACAATGAGAACCGCTATATTCTGACGTGCAGGAATACGGACAAGATCTGTATTTTCACGGATAAAGGTCAGATGCATCTGCTGAAGGTGTTAGATCTGCCATATGGCAAGTTCCGTGACAAGGGAATCCCGATTGACAACCTGAGTAACTATGACAGCAGCCAGGAGAATATTGTATACATTACAAGCCTCGGAGAGATCAGTGCCACGAAGGTGTTATTTGGAACGAAAATGGCGATGCTTAAGGTGGTAGACGGCAGCGAGTTCGATGTGGCGAAGCGCACGACAGCTGCAACAAAGCTGAATGAGGAGGACGAGCTGTTAGTTGTCCATGCCATAAAGGGCGATGAGACGATTGTCATGCAGTCGGAGAAGGATATGTTCCTGCGGATCGAAGCGGGAACTGTTCCGGAGAAGAAGAAGGGCGCCGTCGGTGTCCGTGGAATGAAGTTGGCAGCAGGGGATGCATTAAGCAACATCTATCTGCTGGACGGTGAGACGGAACACACCGTTGAGGTCAAGGGAAAAGAAGTTGTGCTGAACCGGATCCGTGTCGGCAACAGGGACACAAAGGGGACAAAGCGATAAGAATTCAGGAACAGAAAAGCGATTGTGGGGAGCATCCCTGTGACCGTTTTTCTGTTTTTCTGTTTAAGGACTGTATTTTTTCCGGCTCAGGGTGTATAATGGCACAGATTAAAAAACGGGAACGGAAGTAAAAGAATGAATTATGAGAAGGCACGCGCATGTGCAGCGACGATTGGCAAAAAAGGAAGTATTTTAGGGCTTACCAGTATTCAGGATCTGATGCAGGAGCTGTCCCATGTGGAAGAACAGTTACAGATCATCCATATCGCGGGAACAAATGGAAAGGGATCTGTCGGAGCTTTTTTGGAGAGCGTTCTGATGGAAGCCGGATATAAGGTGGGAAGATATACTTCACCGGCAGTGTTCGATCCACTTGAAGTATGGCGGATAAATCAGAAGAATATAGAGAAGGAACGCTATGCGGAGCTTTTTTCAAAAGTTAAGGAGGCATGCGACCGCATGGTGGAAAAAGGAATGCCACATCCGACGATTTTTGAGGTGGAGACAGCGATGGCATTCTGCTATTTTAAAGAGGAATGCTGCGACTACGTCCTGCTGGAAGTCGGGATGGGAGGCAGGGAAGATGCCACGAACCTGATCTCACATCCGGTCTGCTCGGTGCTCACTTCGATCAGCATGGATCATATGCAGTTCTTAGGGGATACGATCGGACAGATCGCCTGGGCGAAGGCAGGGATTATCAAGGAAAGCTGTCCGGCAGTGACAGCAGGTCAGGAACGGTACGGGGAAGAAGTGCTTTCTGTGATAAGGAAGGAAGCGGAAGAAAAACATGCCCCGTTATGGATTGCAAAAGCATCGGAAGTAAAGCTGACAGAGAACAGCCTGCAGGAGATCCGTTTCTTGGAACCGGAGATTGGGGAGGTAAGCCTTCCACTCACAGGAGCGTTCCAGATCGAGAATGCCCATCTTGCCATTACTGTCCTAAGGCAGGTGTTAAAGCTTGATACGGATGTGATAAAGAGAGGACTTACAAAGACCAGATGGCCTGGAAGATTTGAGCAGATTGCTACAGATCCGTTATTTCTGATCGACGGGGCGCATAACGAGGATGCCGCCGTAAAACTCGAGGCTTCTGTGGAAAATTATTTTACAAACCGGAAAATTACTTATATAATAGGGGTACTTGCGGACAAGGAGCATGCGAAAGTGTTAGAGCGGATGCTGCCACATGCATCGGCAGTGTATACCGTGACACCGGACAATCCGAGGGCACTTGATGCAAAGAAGCTCGCGAAAGAGGCAAAGCTGGTACTTGACAGACTGCAAGGCGGGAACAATCCGCAGGAGCACAGACCACAGGTACAGGCATGTGAGACGGTGCGGGAGGCAGTGGAACATGCACGGTCAGTCACACCGGAGGATGGAGTGATCCTTGCATTTGGATCACTGTCCTACCTGAAGGATGTGAAGAAAGAGGTGCAGGATGTTTCCAGATGAAATTGTATCTGCGGAAACAAAGCTTTAAGTGGAAGATCTGAGATTTTGATGAAGCAAAATGCCAGACAGAAAATCAGGAATGAAAAGAAATATTATGAGGAAGAAATCATGGATAAGAATAAAATCGAACAGGGTGTCAGATTAATTCTTGAGGGAATCGGGGAAGATCCGGAGCGGGAAGGCTTACTTGATACGCCGGACCGGATCGCGAGAATGTATGGGGAGATTTTTGCGGGACTTACACAGACTGCGGAGGAGCCGCTCTCAAAAACATTCCACGCAAAGAATAACGAGATGGTATTAGAAAAAGATATTACATTCTACTCGACCTGTGAGCATCATTTTATGCCTTTTTACGGGAAAGCACATGTGGCATATATCCCGGACGGCAAAGTAGTGGGGCTGAGTA
This sequence comes from uncultured Roseburia sp., assembly GCA_934320555.1. GTDB lineage: Bacteria > Bacillota > Clostridia > Lachnospirales > Lachnospiraceae > Roseburia. The sequence continues at coordinate 15,317 of CAKRFH010000043.1, read as the reverse complement.
AGCTGGCCAGAACTGTGGAAGTGTACGCAAAGCGACCACAGCTTCAGGAGCAGCTCACAGCACAGATCGCGGATGCCCTGATGGAATACTTAAAGCCGCAGGGGGCGATGGTCATGATCGAAGCAGAGCATATGTGCATGACAATGCGCGGCGTGAAGAAACCGGGCAGCAAGACGGTGACATTTGTGACACGCGGCGTTTTTGAGGAGAATGACAGATTACAGCAGCAGTTTTTCCAGCTGGTGCGATAGCAGGATAGAAAACCGGAGGAAGAAAACGGATGAAAATCGGAAACAGGGAATTTGCAGAAAATAATCATACTTACATTATGGGAATCCTGAATGTGACACCGGATTCTTTTTCGGATGGAGGAAAGTTCAACCATCTCGATCAGGCATTAACCCATGTAGAGGAGATGATACGGGATGGCGCCGATGTGGTCGATATTGGCGGCGAGTCTACAAGACCGGGCTATACGAAGATTTCGGACGAGGAGGAGATTGCGCGGGTTGTTCCGGTGATCGAGGCTGTGAAGCGTGAATTTGATATCCCGGTTTCAATTGATACTTATAAAAGTGGTGTGGCGCGTGCAGCCGCAGAGGCGGGCGCAGACCTCATCAACGATATCTGGGGACTGAAATACGATGAGAAAATGGCAGGTGTTATCGCAGAGAAGCAGCTTGCCTGCTGTCTGATGCACAACCGGAAGAAAGCGGAGTACAGAAATTTCATGGAAGAGATGAAACAGGATCTGCGGGAGACGGTTGCGCTTGCGAAGGCTGCCGGAATTGCACAGGATAAGATTATCTTAGATCCGGGAGTCGGATTTGCCAAGAGTTATGAGAACAATCTCGAATCCATCCTAAGGCTTGCAGAGGTAAAGGAGCTCGGTTATCCGGTGCTGCTTGGGACATCAAGGAAATCCGTGGTCGGGCTGACCCTAGATCTCCCTGCTGCGGAACGTGTGGAAGGAACTCTGGTCACGACCGTATTTGCCGTACAGGCAGGCTGTATGTTCGTGCGCGTGCATGATGTGAAGGAGAACGCAAGGGCAGTGAAGATGGCAGAGGCGATTTTGCGCGCATAATGGAGGAAAAAGAATGCAGGATTATATTAAGATCACGAATCTGAAAATATTTGCACATCACGGGGTATTCCCGGAGGAGACAAGGGATGGACAGGACTTCTATGTGAATGCGAAGCTGTACTTAGACTGCCGGAAAGCGGGACAGACCGATCTTCTGGAAGATTCCATGAATTACGGGGAAGCATGCCAGTTTATGACAGCATTTTTGCAGGAGCACACATACAAGCTGATCGAGAGTGCCGCAGAGAAGCTCGCGGAGGCGATGCTTCTTGCCATGCCAATTTTAAAAGGAGTGGAGATCGAGCTGTGCAAACCGCACGCCCCGATAGGGCTTCCGTTTGAAAATGTTTCCGTAACGATTGAGAGAAGCTGGCATCAGGTGTACCTGGCAGTCGGCTCGAATATGGGAGATAAGAATGCCTATATTGAGAATGGTATTGCAGAGTTAAAAGAGATCACAGATGTGCGGGATGTGCGTGTGTCAGATCTGCTTGTCACGAAGCCATACGGCGGTGTGGAACAGGACGATTTCGTGAACGGAGCGATCGCATTACAGACCCTTCTGACCCCGCAGGAATTGTTAGAGAAGCTCCATGAGATCGAGCAGCATGCCAACCGGGAGAGGATCATCCACTGGGGACCGCGGACTCTGGATCTGGATATTATTTTTTATGATAAGCTTGTGTATGAGGATGAGAACCTGATCATTCCGCATGCAGATATGCAGAACCGGGACTTTGTATTAAAGCCGCTGCTGGAACTCTGTCCGAACTACAGACACCCGGTAACTGGCCAGACAGTAAGCCAGATGCTTGCAGCACTGTCAGAGCGTTAGAAAGGAATATACGAAAAATGAAGGCAATTTTATTAGATCTGGACGGAACGATCATCAACTCCGAGGAGGGCATCACAAAGTGCGTGCAGTATGCATTAAAAAGCTTTGGCATCGATGAACCGGACCGGACAAAGCTGCTCTGCTTCATCGGACCGCCATTAGACCCGGTTTTCCGGGGAAAATATGGCTTTGACGCCAAAAAAGCCTGGGCAGCAGTTGGAAAGTACAGAGAGCGCTTCGACAGGGAGGGCATTTTCGAGTGTGAGCTGTACGATGGCATCGCAGAGCTGATCCGGAAATTAAAAGAGAAGGGTTATGTGATCGCGCTTGCATCCTCCAAGCCGGAGACCGCATGCAGACGGATTTTAGAACATTTTTCCCTGACCAGTTACTTTGACATGATCGTGGGCTCAACCTTAGACGGACGCATCAGCACGAAGCAGGAAGTGTTAGAGGAGCTCGGCAGAAGAATGGAGCACTTAAATATCCCGAAAGAGGAGATGTGCCTGATCGGGGATACCGCCTACGATGTGGTCGGGGCGAATCAGTTTGGCATCCGCTGCGTCGGCGTGACGTATGGTTTTGGAACAAGGGAGCAGTTACAGAAGGCCGGTGCCTACCGGATCTGTGACAGTGTGGAGGAAATAGGAAAACTATTTTTGTAAGAAAGGCAGACAATGAAAACATCAACCGGTTATAAAATCTGGCAGATAGTATATCCAATCGGCATTTATTATGTGGTATCTAGCCTGGCATACTTTGTGCTCACACTTTTTCTTGGAGAGGATACACAGACTTATATGGTAAGGCAGATGTTCTGTTCGGCAGTGACGATTCCTGTCATACAGAGCTTTTATATGCAGGATAAGCATACAGAAGAAATCGTGTACGAAAAAAGAATGTTTTCGGTGAATCCATGGTTTCTTTGGATGGCGGGGATTGCAGCAGTGGGAATGGCACTGCTTGGGTTCGCCGTGAATAACCTGATCGCCATGACAGGGCTTACCGGGGTATCGGCAGGATTTGAGCGTGCAAACACAGCCTTTTTCGGCGGCACGGTTTTGTACGAGCTGCTCGGGTCGTGCCTGCTGATTCCTGTGGCGGAGGAACTGATCTTCCGCGGTGTGGTGTTCAAACGACTGAAATTATACATCGGGGCAGTACCGGCGATGGTTCTCTCAGCGTTGATTTTTGGGATTATGCATGTGAATCTGGTGCAGTGTTTGTATGCGGCAGTGTTAGGACTTGGACTTGCGCTGCTTTATGAGAAGTCGAATCTGTTCTGTATCCCGGTGATCGGTCATATTGCGGCAAATCTGGTCGCGGTGGCACGCGCTGAAACAGGCATCTTTGATTTTGCATTTTATCCGAGTGTATCCGGCATTGTGGTGACATTTGTAGCGGCAGCCTGTGCGGGTATGCTTCTGTATCGGGCATGGAAAATGCCGGGGTGGGAAGATATGCAGGATAAACAATAGAATGTATTTTGTATACCAAAATGAAGCGGGAAGGAGTGAGAACGGTGCCAGGAAAAATGGAGCCAAGGCTTCCGAAAGAAAAAGAAGCATTTTTTATGCAGGAGTTGGAGGAAATCTGTAAAAATTCGAGAATCTTACAGTCCCATAAGTATATACAACACGGGGATACCAGCGTCTTCCGGCACAGCGTTTCGGTTGCATATTACAGTTATTATCTGGCATGGAAAATGCACGCGCCGGTAGATGAGAAGTCCTTAATCCGTGGTGCACTGCTTCACGATTATTTTCTATACGACTGGCATGAGAAAGATGCCAGCCACAAATGGCATGGGTTCCATCATGCGAGGAAGGCGTTGCAGAATGCAATGGAAGATTTCGACCTGAATGAGGTGGAACAGGATATCATCCGCTGTCATATGTTTCCGTTAAATCCGAGACCACCGAAGTATATGGAGAGCTGGATCATCTGCTATGCGGATAAAGTGTGCTCGGGTATTGAGACTGCAAAAGGGATCCGGATGCCGGAAGCAGTACAACATTTTCTGGCAAAGATCTGACAGGAGGAGAAAACGTTGAATGGAATCAGACTGGTTGCATTGGATATGGACGGAACGCTATTAAACAATGCGAATGAGATTACAACTGAAAATAAAGAGGCGATCCTGGAAGCAGGTGAGAGAGGGATTGAAGTGGTCATCTCCACAGGGCGTCCTTTTGTGGGCGTGCACGCGAAGGAGCTTGTGCCGCTCGGGGTCCACTATGCGATCACGGCAAACGGGGGCGCAGTCTATCAGATGGTCGGGCAGGAGTGCATTTTCGAGAGTTCCATGGCATGTGGGAAGATCTGTCCGATTATCAGGGAGCTTCAGAAGAAGGAGATTCATTTCAACGCGTTCGTGAATGGAAAGCGGTACGGGGAGACCTCCCGTCTTCCGATCATTGACCGCCTTGTGATGCCGGAGGCAACAAAGAAGTTTATCCGTTCTACTACTATTCCGGTGGATGACATGGCAGCGTTTTTAGAGGAAAACGGGCTGAATGTTGAGAAGATGACGTTGAATTTCTTAGAACAGCCGGACGGCTCTTTTAAGGACCGTGACGACGTGATCCGCCTGTTCGAACAGAATCCGTATGTGACATATCTGTCCGGCGGATATTCGAATCTGGAACTGACGAAGGCGGGGACAACCAAAGGACTTGGGCTGAAGTTTCTCGCTGATTATTTACATATTCCGTTAGAGGAGACGATGGCAGTCGGGGATACACCGAACGACCTTGATATTATAAGGACAGCAGGGGTCGGTGTTGCGATGGAAAATGCATATGAGGAAGTGAAGCAGGCGGCAGATTTTGTCACCCGCTCGAATGAGGAGAGCGGTGTGGCGCATGCCATCCGGACGCTGGCATTCGGTTCATGCCGATAGAAAAATCCACCAGACACAGTTTTACAACTGGCTGGTGGATTTTTTGTAGGGAAAACAAATCAGTGGGTTTTTCGGTTGATATAATTGGTTTTGTATTTCGAATAAATAATTTTCTGGCTGCTATAGAGCCCGTAATAGCCGGAAAGCATGTAGCTGAATGCGACAGCTAACAGAAAATAAGGCATCGCATCATAGCCGAACAGTTCGAAGCTGATAAGCAGAGCAGTGATAGGGCAGTTCGTGACACCACAGAATACAGCGGTCATGCCGACAGCAGTGCATAAGGACGGCGAGAACCCGAGGATATTTCCGAACAGGCAGCCGAATGCTGCACCTGTGAAAAAGGACGGGACAATCTCGCCGCCCTTAAATCCTGCACCAAGCGTGACAGCGGTGAACAGCATTTTTAAAATAAAAGCTTCCGGAGGCACCTGCCCGTGCATATACTGTTCGATCATATTCATGCCGGCACCATTGTAGGTCTGGTCGCCGACGAGCAGCGTCAGGGCGATGACGAGACAGCCGCCGACGAAAATCCGGATGTAGGCATTTTTGAAAAAGCGCTTGTACAGATGATCCGAGCTGTGCAGCATAATACAGAACAGAATGCTGACACCGGCGCACAATACGGCGAGAACGGAGATCTTCACAGCCGGAAGGAACCGGAATGCCGGGATATTGTCAATCAGGAACAGTTCCTGTGCTACACCGAAATAGCGGGCTACCATGGAGGCAACGAGCGAGGAGATGACGCATGGGACGAGTGCAGCATAATACATGACGCCGACGCTGACCACTTCCATGGAGAAGACCGCTGCTGCCATCGGGGTGCCAAACAGCGCGGAGAACGCAGCGCTCATGCCGCACATGATCATAATGTGTTTGTCTTTGTCATCGAAGCGGAATAGCTTTCCAAGTCCATTCCCGATGCTCCCGCCAAGCTGTAAGGCTGCACCCTCGCGTCCGGCAGAACCGCCGAACAGATGCGTGATCAGCGTTGAGAGAAAGATTAAGGGTGCCATTCGAAGCGGCAGCTCCTCGTCGGAGTGGATCGCAGATAAGACGAGGTTCGTTCCGGTGTCCTTCTCATCATGAAGCAGGCGGTAACAGCCGACAATCACAAGTCCGCTGACCGGCAGCAGAAAAATGAGCCACGGGTTCTTCGTCCTTGTCAGTGTGACAAGATACATACCAAAATAAAAAAGCGTACCAATCCCTCCGACGATCAGACCGGAGAGGATGGCAAAAATGACCCACCGGATTGAAGTGCCGACTAACTTTGCCTGGTGGATCAGTTTGTTTCGAATCAGTTCTTTCATAACAGAAAACTCCCATTTTTTTATTAGAATTTCAAATAAGACACAGTGTACCGTCTAAGAAAATAGTAGCATTTGAACCGGTGTTTTTCAATAAGAAAAAAGGAACCTGCATAAGACTTTGTGGGAACAGGATTATATAACAAAAAACAGAAACCGATTTTGTACAAAATAAACAAAATTTTAAAATTTGCGAAAAAATACGAAAATAATGGTGGACAGAACAGAAAAATATGGTTAGGATAGAGCATAGAGAAGAAGAGTTTTCCTACTCAAATGATAGAAGAAACAAGGAGAAAAATGTTATGAGAAGCAGTGGAATATTGATGCATATTTCATCGTTACCGTCCCCGTATGGCATCGGAACCATGGGAAAGGAAGCGGTAAAATTTGTCGATTTCTTAGAGAAGGCAGGGCAGACTTACTGGCAGATTCTTCCAATCTGTCCGACTAGCTACGGGGATTCCCCGTATCAGTCATTTTCCAGCTTTGCCGGGAATCCGTATTTTATTGACCTCGAACTTCTGTGCAAAGAGAAGCTTCTGAAGAAGGCAGAGTGCGAGGCTGTCGCATGGGGATCTGACCCGCGCCGTGTGGACTATGGCACAATGTACCATTCCCGTTATACGGTTTTAAGAAAGGCATCAGAGCGTTTCTTAAAAAGTGTGCCGGAAGATTTCGCCGGGTTCTGTGAGAGAGAGGCAGAATGGCTCGATGATTATGCCCTTTTTATGGCTTTGAAGGATGCTCATAACGGTATGGCATGGCCGAACTGGGAGCGGGAGCTGAAGTTCCGCGAGGAGAATGCGCTTGCAGAGGCACGGGAAGAATACGCGGAGGATATTTTATTCTATAAGACGATCCAGTATCTCTTCTTCAAACAGTGGAGAGCGCTGAAGGCATATGCGAATGAAAAAGGAATCCGGATTATCGGGGATGTACCAATCTACGTTGCGGGGGATTCCGCAGACGTGTGGGCGAATCCGACACAGTTCTATCTGGATGAGAACTTAGATCCGATTGATGTTGCAGGATGCCCGCCGGATGCATTTTCCGATGACGGACAGCTGTGGGGCAATCCGCTGTTTTGCTGGGATACAATGAAGCAGGACGGTTATGCGTGGTGGACAAAGCGCGTGAAGGCAATGTCCGAGTTATACGATATTGTCCGGATCGATCATTTCCGCGGATTCGATTCTTATTATGCGATCCCGGCAAAGGATGATACAGCCCGGAACGGTAAGTGGTGTGAGGGACCTGGCATGGATCTGTTCCGCACGCTCGAGGAGAAGCTTGGCAAGTTAAATATTATCGTGGAAGACCTCGGTTTCCTGACGCCGTCCGTTATGAAGCTGGTGGAGGATTCCGGATTCCCGGGCATGAAGGTTATTCAGTTTGCATTTGATTCCAGAGAGGGAAGCGATTATCTGCCGCACAATTACAAGCCACACTCTGTTGTATACACGGGAACCCATGACAACGATACTGTGATGGGATGGATAAAGACAGCACCGAAGGAGAGTGTGAAGTTCGCGAAGGAATACTTAAACCTCACAAAGGAAGAAGGCTATAACTGGGGCATGATGCGTGGCGCATGGGGGTCTGTGAGCGACCTTGCGATCGTGCCGATGCAGGATATCATCGGTGTCGGATCTGAGGGACGTATGAATACACCGGCAACCCAGGGAATGAACTGGGGATGGAGGGCAACCGCCGACCAGATCACCGGAAAGCTTGCAAAACGTGTCTATAAGTATATGCAGATGTACGGACGTCTCAGAAAATAAGAAAAACAGGAAAAGGAAAACCATCCGAATGGGGATTTTACGGGACGGCTTCGGTCGCCCCGTTTTTTCTTTGCTGTTTTCTGTACGGCGCTTTACAAAACGTTTGACGATTCGTGCTGGCCGGAGTAGAATAGAAAAGAATGGACAGAAGAATCAGAAAAAAGAAAGTTCTGTCTGAATTTGATATAAAAGGAGAATACAAATGGGTAGATATTTTGGAACAGATGGCTTCCGTGGAGAGGCAAATGAGAATCTGACAGCAGACCATGCATATAAAATCGGACGTTTCCTTGGCTGGTATTATGGCGAACTGAAGCGTCAGAAAGGGGAGGAGGCGCCTGCCCGTATCGTGATCGGCAAGGATACCCGCCGTTCCAGCTATATGTTTGAGTATGCGCTTGTTGGCGGACTGGTTGCTTCCGGGGCAGATGCTTATCTGCTTCATGTTACGACAACCCCGTCTGTGGCTTATGTGGCACGCGTGGATGAGTTCGACTGTGGAATTATGATCTCAGCAAGCCACAACCCGTATTATGACAATGGAATCAAGCTCATCAACGGAAATGGTGAGAAGATGGACGAGGAGACGATTGGTCTTGTAGAGGATTACTTAGACGGAAAGCTGGAACTGTTCGGGCAGAAGTATGAGGAAGTTCCATATGCACACAAAGAGAAGATCGGATGCACGGTCGACTATGTCGCAGGACGGAACCGTTACATCGGCTATCTGATCTCACTCGGTGTCTATTCTTTCAAGGGTGTGAAGGTCGGACTGGACTGTGCAAACGGAAGTTCCTGGAATATTGCGAAGTCTGTTTTTGACGCACTTGGTGCGAAGACCTATGTGATCAATGCGGAGCCGAACGGTGTGAATATCAACAACAATGCAGGTTCCACCCATATCGAAGGCTTACAGAAGTTTGTGAAGGAGAATGGTCTTGATGTCGGATTTGCCTATGACGGAGATGCGGACCGCTGTCTGTGTGTGGACGAGAACGGCAACGTGGTGGACGGAGATGCGATCCTTTATATTTATGGCAGATATATGAAAGAGCGCGGTAAGTTAGTGAACAATACAGTTGTTACGACAGTCATGTCCAACTTTGGCCTGTACAAGGCATTTGACGAGCTCGGAATTGGCTATGCGAAGACCGCAGTCGGAGATAAATATGTGTATGAGTATATGACCCAGAACGGCTGCCGTCTCGGCGGAGAACAGTCCGGACACATTATTTTCTCCAAATATGCATCCACCGGTGACGGTATCCTGACAAGCCTTAAGATGATGGAAGTCATGATGGCAAAGAAAATGAAGATGAGCCAGTTGATGGAAGGTCTGAAGATCTATCCGCAGGTGCTTGTGAATGTCCGCGTGAAGGATAAGGCAGAGGCACAGGCAGATACAGATGTGCAGGCAGCCGTACAGGCGGTCACAGATATCCTTGGTGACACGGGACGTATCCTTGTGAGGGAATCCGGCACAGAACCGCTGTTACGTGTAATGGTCGAGGCAGAGACAGAAGAGCTTTGCAGACAGTATGTGGATCAGGTTGTGGACGTTGTGCGCGCGAAGGGACATGTTGTGGCGTAACGGCAAAATACAAGAATCGCGGCTTTTTCGGAAAAATGTTTTGAAAAATGAGGGATTCTCTGCTATAATGAGGTACACATGTGCCGGGGAAGACCGGCAGCACGATAAATTTAGAAATCGAGGAATGTAAAATGGCATTATTAGAACAGTGGCAGAAAGTTGCCTATAATGAGAAAGCAGACAAAGGAGAATTACAGAGATTCTGGCAGAGATACTTCCTTCTTGAGAAGGGTGTATACGAGCAGCTTCTTGAGAACCCGGATGAGAAGGTAGAAGGAACAGTCAAAGAGCTCGCTGAGAAGTACAATCTCTCTGTTATGGAGATGACGGGATTCTTAGATGGAATCAACGACAGCCTGGTGGAGGCTAATCCGATCGACACTATGGAAGAAGATACCGTTGTAAGCCTTGCTTTTGATAAAGAGAAGTTATACAAGAACATGGTAGATGCAAGGGCAGATTGGTTATACGAACTGCCACAGTGGGACAAGATCTTCGATGCAGAGAAGAAGAGAACTTTATTCTTAGAGCAGAAGAAGTCCGGAACGGTACACGTTGGCAAGAAGGTCGGACGTAACGATCCATGTCCATGCGGAAGCGGCAAGAAGTACAAATACTGCTGCGGAAGATAGTCTGACATTTTTTTTGAAAAAATGTGGAAAACTACTTTACAGACAGAATAAAAGGGGTTAGAATGAACCCTGTTCAAAACGTTGAAGAGAAAAGTAACATAAGGACAATGTCACAGAGAGGGAGGCATACGGTGGAAGCATCCCGGCACAGACTTATGTGAAGACCAGCTCCGAGTGACCCCAATCCGGTCCGGTGATACCGTTATCATCAGAATGAGATCCCTGCCGCACAATTTGCAGCGGAGATGAAGATGGGTGGAACCACGATGAGTATATCGTCCCTGATGTTGTATATTTGCAATGTCAGGGACGTTTTTTTTCATTCATAGGAAAATATATCCTATGAATGAAAAACGCTCCGCGAGGATCGCACTGCGGCGGAGACGTATTATGTCGCAAAAGCGACCCGCCGCAGGCGGAGAATCCTGCTTGCAGGATTCTTTTTAAGAACAAGAAAGGAAAAAAGAAAATGGTAGATTTCAAAGCAGATGAGAGATTAAACACATTGAACCACTCCTGTGCACATGTGATGGCGCAGGCAGTCAAACATTTATACCCACAGGCAAAGTTCTGGGTAGGACCTGTTGTAAAAGAAGGGTTCTATTATGATATTGACCTCGGGGATGACATCATCAATGACGAGGCAATTGCAGCGATCGAGAAAGAGATGAAGAAAGTCTGCAAGGAAGGCAAGAAGATTTACAGACGTGAGATTTCCAAAGCTGAGGCACTGGAAATGTTCAAGGATGACCCATACAAGTTAGACCTGATCGAAGGTCTTGAGGATGGCAATATTTCCGTATACGACCAGGGAGACTTCACAGATCTCTGCCGTGGACCTCATGTAGAGAGCACGAAGCTCTGCAAGAACTTCAAGCTTGTCAAATACTCCGGTGTATACTGGAAAGGGGATGCGAATAATCACGTTATGCAGCGTATCTACGGTGTCTGCTTCCCGACAGCTGAGGAGTTAGAGGAGCATCTGAAGCTTTTAGAGGAAGCAAAAGACCGCGACCACAGAAAGATCGGAAAAGAGATGAACCTGTTCATGTCCGATGACCTGGTAGGACGTGGACTTCCAATGTTCCTTCCAAAGGGTTATACAGTATGGCAGGAGCTTGAGAACTACATTAAGGCAAAAGAGAGAAAGCTCGGATATCTGCACGTTATGACACCATGTGTCGGTACAGTCAACCTGTACAAGACATCCGGTCACTGGGATCATTACAAAGACAACATGTTCCCGGCTATGGAAGTGGAGGGGGAATCCTTCGTACTCCGCCCGATGAACTGCCCACACCACATGATGATTTATGCAAACAGAATGCACTCCTATAAAGATCTCCCAATCCGTATCGGTGAGATCGCACATGATTTCCGTTTCGAGGCAAGTGGTACGTTAAAAGGAATCGAGAGAGGACGTCATTTCTGCCAGAACGATGCCCATCTGTTCGTAACACCGGAGCAGATCGAGTCTGAGTTCTCACAGGTGGTAGACCTTATTTTTGACACATACAAAGATTTCAATATTACAGATTACCGTTGTGTCCTTTCCTTAAGAGACCCGGCTGACAAGGTAAAATACCACGATGATGATGAGATGTGGAACACAGCTGAGAACGCGTTAAGAAAAGTATTAGATGACCTTGGTATCGAATACACAGAAGAGATCGGCGAGGCAGCCTTCTACGGACCAAAGCTTGATGTCAATGTAAAACCGGCGATCGGAAACGAGTATACACTTTCTACCTGCCAGCTTGACTTCTGCCTGCCTGCAAAGTTCAACTTAAGCTATATTGACAAAGACGGCAATAAGAAGACACCGGTTGTGCTCCACAGAGCAATCCTTGGATCCCTGGATCGTTTCATGGCTTATATCTTAGAGGAGACAAAAGGAAATCTTCCGCTGTGGCTGGCTCCGGTACAGGCAAGAATTATCCCGGTCAAGAACGAGGACGAGGAGTTAAATGCATACTCCCACGAACTGCTTGATTATCTTGATGCCAACGATATCCGTGTGGAGATCGATGAGCGTGCAGAGAAGCTCGGTTACCGTGTCAGAGCCGCACAGGTTGAGAAGGTGCCATACCTGATCATTCTTGGAAAGAACGAAGTGAAGGACGGAACCGTAAGCTACAGACTTCACGGAGAGCAGGCTACCACAACAGTTCCGAAGGAAGCATTTGTAGAAATGTTAAAAGAAGAGATCCGGACAAAGAAAATCAATCCGGCTGCATTGAAATAGGACAGCGGGATCAGGAAGAAGAGAGAACCTGGAAGGAAAAAGCATGACAAGACAGGAATTTGCAGAATTAATAAAAAACGGACCGGTGATTCTTGACGGGGCGACAGGAACCAATCTGCAGAATGCGGGGATGCCGGTAGGGGTATGCCCGGAGCAGTGGATCTTAGAGAACCCGGATGTGATGGTGAAGCTTCAGGAGGATTACGTGGCAGCAGGGACGAATATCCTTTATGCGCCAACCTTTACAGCGAACCGGATCAAGCTGGAGGAGTACGGGTTACAGGACAGGTTAGAGGAGATGAACCGTGAGCTGATCGCGATTTCAAAGCGGGCAGCGAAGGGCAGGGCACTGGTGGCCGCTGATATGACAATGACGGGGCAGCAGCTTTACCCGATCGGGGATCTCATGTTCGAAGACCTTGTGAATGTATACAAAGAGCAGGCGCGCGTGGTGGCGGAAGCCGGGGCAGACCTTTTCGTAGTGGAGACGATGATGAGTCTTCAGGAATGCCGTGCCGCTGTGCTTGCGATCAAAGAGGTGTGCGATCTGCCGGTTATGGTATCCCTCACTTACAATCCGGATGGAAGAACCTTATACGGAACCGAACCGGCGACGGCAACCGTTGTCTTACAGGGACTCGGGGCGGATGCGATCGGAATCAACTGCTCCACAGGACCGGAAGATATGATCGAGCCGGTGCGCCAGATGGCAGAGTTTGCGACGATACCGATTCTTGCCAAGCCGAATGCCGGACTTCCAGAGTTAGAAAATGGAAAAACAGTTTACCGCACAGACGCGGCAGAATTCGCTTCCTGGGGAAAGAAGCTTGTGGAGGCCGGAGCTGCCATTATCGGTGGCTGTTGCGGCACAACACCGGAGCACATCCGTGCATTGTCAGAGGCGGTCTGCGGCATGCAGATCCGCACACCGCTTACAGTAAAGCGGAGGGTGCTGACTTCAGAGCGACGGATGGTAGAGATCAATCTCGATGGAAGCTTTATGGTGATCGGTGAGCGGATCAATCCGACCGGAAAGAAAAAGTTACAGGCAGAGCTTCGTGAGGGCAGCTTAAATCTTGTGCGCCAGATGGCATTGGATCAGGAGGAAAACGGAGCACAGATCTTAGATGTCAACATGGGAATGAATGGCATTGACGAGAAAGAGATGATGCTTCGTACCATCTATGAAGTGACTACAACGGTAGATTGCCCATTGTGCATCGATTCCAGTTATGTGGACATCATTGAGGCGGCACTCCGGATTTATCCGGGACGCGCACTGATCAACTCGATCTCCATGGAGAAAGAGAAGATGGAGGCGCTGCTTCCGGTTGCAAAGAAATACGGCGCTATGTTCATCCTGCTTCCACTGTCGGATGCAGGATTACCGGAAGATTCGGAGGAAAAACACAGCATTATCCGTTCTGTGATGGAAGAGGCGATCCGGATCGGACTTGCGAAAGAAGACATCATTGTAGACGGGCTTGTGGCAACGATCGGAGCCAATCCGAGAGCTGCGCTGGAGTGTTATGAGACCTTTGCCTATTGTAAAAACGAGCTTGGGCTTCCAACGGTATGCGGACTTTCCAATATCTCGTTCGGTCTGCCGGAGAGATCGTATGTCAACACGGCGTTCCTTACGATGGCGATCGCGAACGGGCTTACGATGGCGATTGCCAATCCGTCACAGGAGCTGCTCATGAACGCGGCATTTGCCTCAGATCTTCTGTTGTCGAAGCCGGAAAGCGACCTGCGCTATATCAACCGGATGAACATGCTTGCGGAGAAATATGCAGGGCAGGAGAGAGTTCTTGTCCCTGTGAAAAAAACGGCGGCTGGCGATGGCGCGGCTGTGTCCTCTAAGGAGGAACACAGTGCGGTTTATGAAGCTGTATTAAAAGGAAACAAGGGAAGTATTATAGACGAAGTCAAGGCAGCATTGGCAGCCGGGGTGAAACCGGATGAGATCATTAATGACCATCTGATCCCGGCGATTAACGAAGTTGGTGTCTTATTTGATAAACAGAAATACTTCCTGCCACAGCTGATCTCCTCCGCGAATACCATGAAGATGGCGATCGAGTATGTGGAGCCAATGTTAGAGCACAAAGATGCGGAGCAGAAAGCGACCGCGGTTGTGGCGACAGTAGAGGGCGATATCCACGATATCGGCAAGAATCTGGTTGTCCTGATGCTGAAGAACTACGGTTACCGCGTCATCGACCTTGGAAAAGATGTTCCGGCGTCCCTGATCGTGGAGACTGCCATGAAAGAACATGCCGAGATCATCGGTCTGTCAGCCCTTATGACGACCACCATGATGCGCATGAAAGACGTGGTAGAGCTCGCAAAGGAAAAAGGATGCACGAGCAAGATCGTCATCGGCGGAGCTGCGATCAACGAAAGCTTTGCAGATGAGATCGGTGCGGACGGATACTCCAAGGATGCGGCAGAATGTGTCAAGTTAGTGGACAGGCTGCTCGAAAAAGAGTAGCATGAAAAAAGCTGGAAGTGCCAGTGGAAGAAGATAGAGAAGTGCCGGAGGAGAGTCTCCGGCACTTTTTCAAGGCGATAGAATGTCCGTGGAGCGTGCATTCTGTTGTGGAAGAGTCTGCGCGGCAGCAAATCCATAGAGCAAGGACAGGCGGGTTTGAGATCCGTTGCTTATAAAGAAAGACCAGATGAGTGGGAACGTGTTGGAATTTGCCAGACAGATAAAATTTGTGAAAAAGTTGCAATAAAACAAACAATTACAAAAAGTTTGAAAAAACATCAAAAAAGGTGTTGACAAAAATCTTTGTACATAGTACAATAGCAGAGCGAGTTGCGTAAGCAACGAACAAACTTATGGGATCTTAGCTCAGCTGGGAGAGCATCTGCCTTACAAGCAGAGGGTCATAGGTTCGAGCCCTATAGGTCCCA
>CAKRFH010000042.1:0-22854 GCA_934320555.1 uncultured Roseburia sp. | reverse complement strand
CGGCACCGAACCGAAAATCAAATTTTACTTCGGTGTTAAGGGCACATCCTTACAGGATGCTGAGCAGAAGTTAGAAGTTCTGAAGAAGGACCTGGTAGGTTAATAAAACCCAATACTAAGAAAAGGATCGGAAAGAAGCGCTCATCACTTACGTGAGTGTGATCGGCAGGGCAAATTACCACAGCCGCCGCATTTATGTGAAGGGCCTCCTTGCCGACAGCCTTTACAAGATCGAGGGACAGGAAGGAGTGTTCCACGGGGATACCCTCATGCGCGCCGGAATCAACGCGCCGGGAACCTGGGGCGACTACCAGTCCCGATTGATTCATATTATAACTGTGGATAAGTAAAAGAGGTGAAAAATCATGGCAACGAAAGAAATTTTATTTCTAAATCCGGTATGTACTCATAACATCTGGGGCGGTACAAGATTGAGAGAGGATTTTCATTATCCGGTCGAAGGTGATGACTTAGGGGAGTGCTGGGGAATCTCCGCACATCCAAATGGAGACGGAACTTTAAGGGACTGTGGATTCCGTGGAATGAAGCTGTCTGAATTGTGGAAAACACACCCGGAAATTTTTGGAAATGTGGACAGTGACCGTTTTCCGCTTCTGGTCAAAATTATTGACGCGAAAGATGACCTGAGTATTCAGGTACACCCGGATGATGAGTATGCGAAGATACATGAAAACGGTTCACTCGGAAAAACAGAGTGCTGGTATATATTGGACTGCAAGGAAAATGCGACAATTGTCATCGGACACAATGCAAAGACAAAAGAGGAACTAAGTCAGATGATCCATGAGGGAAAATGGAGTGAATTTATCCGTGAGATCCCGATCAAAAAAGGTGATTTCCTTCAGATAGATCCGGGAACAGTCCATGCGATTAAGGGTGGTACACTGATCTTAGAGACACAGCAGAACAGTGATATTACCTATCGTGTGTATGATTATGACCGCCTTTCCAATGGAAAGCCGAGAGAGTTACACATCGATAAGAGTATTGATGTCATTACAGTTCCGGCAAAATCAGTCGAAGACAGTGTGAAGTCAGCGGCAGATCTTCCGGTCAATACGTTAAATGAACTGTATGCATGCAAGTATTACCATATTTATAAGCTGGAAGTCTCTGGAAAAATGACTTTTGAGCAGAAGGCTCCTTTTATGAATATGACAGTTACAGAAGGAAATGGTATGATAAATGGCCAGCCGGTGAAAAAGGGAGATCATTTTATTCTTCCGGATGGCTTTGGAATGGCAGAATTGCAGGGAAACATGCAGATCATCGCATCCACAATTTAAAAAACAGATGAAAATAAGTGTTTTTTATCTCAAAAAAGACGCTGTATATCAAGAAAGAGATATATAGCGTCTTTTTATCGTTTGCCGTTATTTGTAACATGATTCGTATTAAATCCGATAATTGCTCCATCTATGTTCTGGCTATGGAACCGGCGGCTGTGTTTGCACTGCGTTGACAAAAAGAACAGTCAGGCCGATATAACAGGCGAGAGCCAATGCGATCAGAGATAAGAGTGCGATACAGACGATGCACAACCTTCTCTTTTTCCGCAGGCGGACAGATACTGCTGCGATACATATAAGAACAATCAGAAAAAGTAACACAGCAGTAGCCAGCGTCATATAGAAGCCTCCTTCTTGTAAAGGGTATCTGCTAGCTGGAGTTCATCAATGATACTTGTAAACCAATGTAATTCTCCCAGAAACTTCTTCCGCAATGACTCAATATCTACCTTGCCGCCGCCCAGCTCAAAGAAGTCGCGTCCGGTCTGGACAGCGACATGCAGCTTGCCGCCGCGCAGAAAGCTCATATAAACCGTTCCGCCGCTTTTTTCAGACATAGTGAGGATATATTCCATCATGTGAGGCGTAAGGATATAGTATGCCTCCTGCGGATCCTGGGCGTTGACAAAAAATTGTTTGTTGAACCGTTCATTTTCCATCTTGACATTACCTTTTATGGACACCCCGTAGGATTTTTTTGATTTACCGGAGATATGTACTTCACCGGAAAGTTCTTTTCCAAAGTCACAAATTAACCACTGCCCCCGAAAAACCGTATGTTCACTTCTGTCTACATTTCCGTCGGCATCGATGATTTCTTCCGCATTGATAAGTTCGACATCGCTCAGTTCAATGTTCAGTCCCCGATAGGTAGCCTTAATATGATCGCTGCCCTGAAGTTTGTCATAGTGGAAGGGGAACACCATGCCTGCGCTGCTGACAGAGGAAATTTTGCCAAGTGGATTATACTCGACGTTTTCAAAAACCTCGCCTAACACATCGTTTATCACATTGCTGCCCAGTTCCTTTTTCACTGCCTCGCTGTGCCTGGCAAGCTGATAGCCGAATACGAACGTGAGCACAAGGCAGACAATAGCAATGGGGGTCAGATTCGCGGCTAACAGCAGAATTGCCGCTATACCGAAAGCGTAGGTAAGGAACTTAGAGCGCGTAGCTGCGCTGCGGTGTTTGCGTAGCAGCTTTTCTAACTGTTCATTTGTCAGATTCTGTTTTTCTTCCATAATACCTTCTCCTTTTGTCAGAACGTTATCTTCACATCTTCCCGCTTTGTCTCATCGGCAGCGAAAAACTCTTTGGGCTGACGGCTGCCCGCCAGCAGTTTGGCCGGGAACATGGCGATCGCCGTGTTGTAGGCGGTAACATTCGTGTTGTAGAGTCTCCGTGCCGCCTGCAGATGTTCTTCTGCGTCCCGGATACCCCGTTGCAGTTCAGCAAACGCCTCGCTGGATCGAAGTTCAGGATATCCCTCCGCCACGGCAGATATTCTATCGCTTAAAGTGTCCATCTGCTGTTGCACAGCGTTCAGCTCCCCCACGCTCATGCCACGGCGCAGCGTGGTAATCTTGGTAAACAGTTCGTTTTCGTGCGTCATATAGCCCTTGGCTGTATCGAGCATTTTCGTGAGCATATCATATCGCTTGGTGAGTGCCACCTCCACACCGGAGAGTCCTTCCTGCACACGAATCTCTTTTTTTCGGAACCCGTTGATCGTACTGACGCACCAGAAGACGATTAGAATAATAATGAAAATACAAATTATACCAGACATTTTATTGCTCCTTTCTCATTCCGGTCCTGCAAACCTGTAATCTGTTTCTTTCCATATTTCTGCCTCACTTTAATAACAGATGCTGAAATACAGCGCACTGTACGGGTCAACCGTATCAATATCCATAATGCATGCTTCAGGTGAAATGCTGTCAAGCTGCATCCTCTTGGCGCAGTCTGTATAATTGTCCGGCTCCGCTTCTGCGGCTAAGATGATGCTATCATAGCCTTCCGGCAGGTAGATCATATAGCTCTTCGTCAAAACCATGCCCCAATCGCCCACATCGTACGCCCAGTCTGTAGAATAGGCGAATTCGATCAGATAGCTGTTGCCTTGCCAGCTTACGGTATGGAGATAATAGTTTTCACCACGATTGCTGTTGCCGTAGGCGGAAGCGGCAGTCAGCCACATACCAGTGTTAAAGTCATACAGCTCGCTGCTGGTAACGGTGAAAAACTGCTCGGCAAAATACGGAATCGAACTTTCCGGGATATAACAAATGGCATCAAATTGGATTTCTCTGATTCCGTCATGGGTATAGTCGGCATTTTTTATAACCTCCCAATAACAGTCGTCCCTGCTGTATCCGTCTCCAAGGCCGGAATAGTTACAAACGCCATCCTCCAGAAGAAAGGTGCCCATGTCCATCGCTGCATTGATTTCAAGCCCATTTCGGGTAAAGTAAGGGACGTTTGACTGGATCGCCTCCACTGGAAAGAGCGATCCGTCATTTACGATGTCCATCAAATCACCGCTTACGGTACGATCAAGCTGGAGCACATCACCGCTGCCGTCAAAATGAAGTGTCACACCAGTTTCATCTGCCCATAGAGTACCAGATTCAATCACTTCATCCTGGTCATTCACAAATTCCCAGGTTGCATCTTCATGGATGCGCAGCCAAAGATTTTCATCCAGATACTCCCAAAGGCCGACATATTCATCAAGGTTGCTGTTATCAATAGCTTCGGCCGTATCGCCTTCGCTGATCGTGACCGATGAGAGGTCTTCCCGAAAGACATATCTCTCTTGCGGATCCCAAATCCAGATCAGTTCTGTGATGTCGCCGTTTTCGTGGATAAAGCTGACCAACACATCGCTTTCCCCGTCGCCGTCCATATCGTCGAAGGAAATGGCGTTAAAAGCCTGCTCTGCATCAGGAATGGTCATAGGGAAGGAAACGCTGTCAAACAAAATCTGTTCTGCTTTATCACGGTAGAAGGCGGCGCTTTCGGGACTGACAGTGACCAGTACATCCACGCTTCCCTCATTGGTGTGTGTAATCGTGCCGCTGCCGGCAACTACGCCGCTATTACGCCAGTCATCGCCTGCCCCTGCCTTGTCTGTATCAAAGCTGCCACAGGCAGAAAGACTGAAACACAGGACCGCTGCCAACAGAAGATCAGACATTTTTTTAAATCTCACCATATTCATATTCATCCCCCTCGCTTTCCCACGATTATTCCATCAAATAGTAAGCGCCTTCATCTCCCCAGATCAGAACATCCTCATCGAATTCAAATACACGGATAGAAACGCCGTCGTACATTGTAGAATCCGCATAATAAGTGCTTGCTTCATCGGTAGAATAAGTGAAGATGCCGCAGTCCATCTCTGTTGCCTCAGCATCTCCGGAAGCACGCTGGTAATAGCTCCAGTTGCCGTTGCCGTCAATCACAAGGAAAGTATCCGCATCCAGGTCACCATCGTAGTACCAGACACCCTCAAATTCTGAAACATTGCGCTGATAGAGTTCGGAATTCCAACTATAGTATTCATTTCCGCCATCATTCGGATAAGATTCATCGTCTTCGGTCAGGCGGTAATTATTTTCCGGTTGATCTCCATCGTGATCCCCGCCGCCATCATCATACCAGATATCGTCCATTCCATCGCCATAGTTAAAATAGCCATAGGTGGAGATATATAGCTGCCCGCTGTCCTCAAGCGCAAAGCGGCCGCCAGAGCCATCCTGATTGTTATAAGCATAAATGCTTTCCCACTCCGGCTCGTACTGGAGATAGCCATCCGCAATCACATCACCGCCGAGATAGAGCGTCCAGTTGCCCTCGGCATCAATCTCCAGATAATCGTAATCATTGCCTGAATCGCCAAGCCAGATACCCTCGAAGCTGCTGAAATCGTTCACCGTGTCTTCATTGAGGTCGCCGCCAAGACCCTCATTGGGATCATCCTGCGGCGAAACCGTTTCTTCCATGTCTACTATGCCCACTGTTTCCTCTGTCTCTCCTCCGCAGGCTGTGAACAGCAGAACCGGAATCGAAAGCATCATCATCAAAATAGCAATACGTTTTTTCTTCATATTGTCCTCCTTATTCTCCATCAGATAAATACAGTCCGGCAAAGATGTCCTGATAGATTTCTTCCATATCGTTTGCATTGTCTAAGGTAGTACAGAATCCATACAGGTAGGTATAAGCATCTGTATCCATGGCAAAGACAGTCCATTTTTGCATATCCTCATTTGCTCCGGCGGTGTACTCTACGATATAGACCGGGTAAGTGAATTTCTCAGTGAGAGCGGCATCCTGGGAAACAGACACAACTTCATAAAGGTCGGATTCTCCAAGATTCAGGGCACAGCCTACCAGATAGTTTTCCAGCTCCTGCACATCCGTGTCCGCGTCTTTCACAAAGACCGTATTAACGATAATCGTCATGCCATCTTCGGTGGCATCCGCATAGTAATAGGTACCGTCCGCATAATTTTCACTCTCCAGATTTTCCATATTGGTAAACGGAAGCCCTCCGCCCATCAGGACCGGGACAGTCCCGCCGTCTCCGGCATCATTTTCCGTGGACAGGTCTCCTCGTTCATCATCTTCTTCTGAGATCAAATCTCCGCGTCCATCGTCCTGCTGCTCATAGAACTCCATTATTTTCTGATCGTATTCCGCCGCATCATAACCGGTATCCATGAACATGGCAACGCTGATATCCGGCGGGGCAAGGATGAGATAGTCGCCGTTATCAAAGAATGTGGGACTTTGCGGATCATAGTCCGGATTGACGGGTTCGCCATCTTCACCGTAGAACTGAATGTTAAAACCATCGTTTGTCAGTTCCGCTTCGGTGAACTCGCCCAGGTCAATCTCTGCACTTTCTCCCTCATCCAGAGTTGTTTCAATGCGGTTAGTTCCCCAGTCTTCATCCGATGCCAGGGTGATTCGAATATCTGAAATCGGGTAAGTTGTGCGGTTTACCACCGTGATTTGCATAGGCCATTTTTTCTCTCCGCAGCCTGCCAGTGCAGCAAGGCTCAGTGCCGCGAGCGCCAATAGGCTGAATCGTTGTTTCCAGTTTTTCATGTCCTCCTCCTTTTCTTTTCCATCAATTTTCCTCCGGTTGGAACACGAAGCCTTCTGTATCTGCGTCCCAGAACCAGACCATCCGTGTGACGTCTCCATTCTCCTCAAATATCATGAACACATCGCTGTTTCCATCATCGTTGCGGTCCGCAAAGTCGATACTTTGGTAGCTCTCCCATGGATCACCCTGAATAGCCATGGGATAATCCACATAATCAAACAGCACTTGATCTTCCGAGTCGTAGTAGAATGTAGCGTCCTCTGCATGGATGCACACCAGAACAGGAATGTCCTCGCCGTTGCGGGTGATAATACCGCTGTCACGAACAACACCGGTCACGCGCCAGTCATCGCCAACCACCTCGTCTTGGTACTGCTCATCATCCACCACATGACCGCAGGCGGTCAGGCTTAGACACTGAGCCAGCACCAGGGCAAGGACGAATCGATTTCTTGTCGTTCTCTTCATTGTTATGTTCTCCTTTCCCAGATGAACTGTTATAGGCAATTGCGAAACTCTCGGAAAACGTATATTGGATTGTGCACAATGGTCAAAGGCATAAGAAGACACTGGGGAGCGGCCGGTCCTTAGCGACCGTATTTTGGTCGCTTAGTACCGCTGCCAGCGACACGTAGCGAGAGCGTGTCTTCGTTGCATTTGGCCATTGCGCACAATCTTCATAGCGTAAATTGGAGTTTCGCAATTGGCTAATGAACTGTTAATGTTCCTGCTCTGCCATTGCCAGGATCTCATCGTGACTTAATTCCACATTTCCGAAACGAATAAAAATACCGTTCGTTACAGCACTGTTCCATGTCTGCAAATCGGCCAGAGAACGAAAGCGAAATTTGTCCAGATAAGGCTTCATATCTAAGAACAAACGACTGCCGGAGACAAAGTCTACCTGTAAAATATACTGGCTTAGTGGCTTTACTTCTGAAATATATCTTCGTTCCATATGGTTTCCTCCTTTAACCACAGGGAAGCCTTTCAGTGCTCCCTCCAAAAATATTCTGTTGTGTCTCCTTTAAAACAGATTTTGCTGTAGCTCATATCCAATCCGCTGGAAGTTGTATACTGAAATGTCTGCCCGCTCTGAAGACGGCGCTTATTTCCTGACTTGAGTACAACGCCATCAGGGTCTCCCAGTTGGATATCCCCCTGCTCCGGGTCAAATTCATACCAGTAAAGGGTATCTCTCTGGACCATAAAATAGATAGAACTGTTCCTATCCCCGTCAGGATACCAGTATCCCTCGGCGACTGTATTGTCGCTATCGTCGGAAGAGATGATTTCATGTTCCTGGGTGCGCATATCCTCAATGGAGTCATAACCCAGCTGCTCCGCTGGATTGTCATCGGTGAGGTTATAGTTGGTGTCCTCAATCGCACCGGGGGTATAGTAATTTTTGCTTTCATCTTCACTGCTGCCCATTCCGCAGGCGGTAAGGCTAAGGCTTATGACCAGCGCCGGCAGAAAAATCGTACTTTTTTTCCAACCCTTCATTTTCTCACTCCTTCTAAGTCAGCGATGAAAAGCACGCTTCGCGAACTTTTCATTACCATAAATTAAAAATCCACCGTACCAATATTGTACGGTGGATGAAAAAAGATAACCATTAACCAAAGGTTAGGGGTTGACATTCAGCATGGATAAAATCTGCTGCCGTTTTGTCCGGGTATCCCCATCTATATGAAGTTTGGAATAAATCTGATTGATATATTGCTTAATACTGCCCTCAGACAGGAACAGCCTTTCGGCAATTTCGCGGTTGCTTAAGCGTTCCGCCATCAGACCCACGATCTCAAATTCCCGTTCAGTCAGCACAGCAAACGCCGCCGGGCGGGCAGACTGCTCACATAAGTGCCTTTGCCGCAGCTCAAATTCCTCTCCAAGCTGTACGATACGCTGGATGAAGGTTTTGTACGGTCCGGCGCTGTTTTCCAACAGCCTTTTCAGATAAGGATAGTTCTCGACAAAGGGCAGAAGAAAATCATCAGGTATCGCATCTCTCAGTGCTATTTCCAGCAATGCCTGTGCTTCCGGCTGCTTCCCCAGCATCTCATAGGCCGCTGCGGTCTGGATACGCAGATGGAGTGCAACCAATGCGTAGTGCAGACCTTCGCACATGGCAAGCAGACCTTCGCTGCGCCCAATCACTTTCGCGTAGGCGCCCTGTGCCAGGTAAACCTGATTTTCAATCATTTCCATCATCGGTTTGCCAGGTGCCAGAATATTGACTGTGGCAAGCTGATGTGTACGGAAAATCTCCGGGATCATTTTTTCCTCTCTTTGCAGCGCATAATAGTAGGCGCAGGTGGCACTCCAAATATTGACCCATGACATGTTGTGATGCTGCAGTATCGCCTGATAGCGCTGTTTGAAGGTATATCTCTGTTCAACATCCACACAGAGGGAAAGACGCCGTGACAGGAAATCACAGCAGAGCACCATATTTTCCTGTCCATTGTCCTGAATGTGTGCATAAGCGGTTTCCAGTTCAATATGTGCGTCCGCAAAACGTCCCTGCATGAAGAATGCTTCTGCCCGCATGATTTTTTCTGCGCCCTGCCCATGCCCATTTGTGATCTTGTAGTAATGGGGCATACATTCATCCATTTCAGCCAGCTCTTTGGAAAGCTCGCCAGGATCACGGTAGAACATCATTAACACGGACGGAGAACCGAACGTCCAGCCGCCGCTTTTCTGGATGCTGATGGCAGGGCGTGACATCTGTGCGCTGGCGCTTCGGTGCAGACGGCTCATGGCACTGATGTCATTATAACAAAGAAAGCTCATAATGAGGTCGCATTCACCCAGCAGGTCTCCGCGTTCACTCTGTGACATTTCCGGGTGTTCTTCAATTGCTGCCAAGAGAAGAGATTTCATTTCCAGCATCTTAGGAATCAACCGCCAGTTGAACATACTGCGCATCAATACCAGAATTGCCAGAGGATGCTCTTTCAGCACAGAAGCAGGGCAACTGGCTATCGTGGACAGCACTTCCGAGGGGTTCAAAGATGCTAACAGGATGCCGGCATCGTTTTGGATCACCCGCAGCAATGCGTCATAGTTCCTGCTCCGCCGGTAAAAAGACATGGCGTGAAGATATTGACGGTGGTTTTCATACCAGAGGCCGAATCTGTCCAAATATGCGGACTGCCTTTCCGCCGGCAGCGTCAGAAATGTACGTTCTGCGCATTCTTTCATCATGTGGTGAAAGCGGAACAGCCCGGTGCCTGACAGACGTTTTAAAAAAGCGTTTTGCTCTGTCAATGTAGTCAGTATACTTTCCACATCGGAAATTCCCATAACAGCACATGCCATCTCTATGGTAAATTCATCCGCGAGTCCCATGACTGCCAGAAACTCTCTCTGCTCCGGAGAGAGAGGATCGATCATAGCTTCGGTAAACATGGTGTAAATATCGGAATTTCGGTCAGGCAGCCTGCCCTGTTCAGAGAGTGTCCGCAGATTCAGGTATATCGCAGAAAACCATCCCTCGCTGGAATAAAGCAGCGTGTCGACCTGATCTTCCGTAAGTTCTGTTCCGCACCGATGTGCGTAAATGGAAAGCTCTGTATGATTTAGCCGAAGCTGCTCGGAACTAATCTGATAGACCTTACCGCCCAACCGAATGCTCTGCGCGGCTGGCAAAAAACGTTCACGGCTGGCAACGATCAGATGTATATTTTCCGGAAGACGGTTGGCAAGGGTACAAAGGAAGCTGGCAACACGACTATCTGTAAGCAGATGAAAATCGTCAATGAAAATATAGCAGGGGATCTTTCCCGTTAATTCATGGCATAGATCATCTGTCAGCATACTGCCGCTGGCCGTATCGGTGGGACAGGGATAATCACGCAGAAAATCAAGCCCGGCGTGTGTAAAAGCGTCCTGCACACTTCTCCAGAAAATAGCGAGGTTATCCGAGTATACACTGATGCGGATGACCAATACTTCCTCAGCTTTTGCGCGTTCCTCCAGATACCAGTTTACGGCCGTTGTTTTTCCATACCCCATGGGTGCGACAACGGTTGTCAGCACACAGCGGGAGATAGGGCGCAGGCATTCCTGAAGCCGCTCTGATATGTAGATTGTGTTTAAGTTCCATTTTCGTCTGGCCATTATGTGTACCTCATCTTCATTTGACTTGCGTTTATTTTGTGTGGGTCAGCAGGCTTTTCTTGTGTTCTCTGGAATTGTATCCCTTGATTCCCTCTATTTTTACCTTCGTACAGGCATAAATCTATAAATATATTATATACGAATATCAGAAGAAAAAACAAGGGACACTATGACAGCATCTGCGGAAGCGTTTTGCCTGCCGGCACAGAGGGAAGAAAATAACTTTAATATTAAAAAAGAAAAGCTTTCCAAATGGGGGTGGGGTTGGTATAATCTGTTTATAGCAATGAGCAGGGCAGTAAGTCGAACAGACAACATGCGACTGCTCGCAGGCGTAATGTTGTCTGTTTGACTTATTGTAGGGCGAATGCCCGCAGCCGGGCTAAGCTTGTCTTAGTCCGGCGTGCCCTGCGGACTAAATCGCAGACATGTCTTCAGACCAACAAAAAGCCTGTGCCCTGCGGACTGAATTACAGAATATCACACTGAGAGAAAAAGAGGATGAAAAACCCATGACCCCAGAAGAAAGAATAGAGAAAAAAAAGAAAGAAACCAAAGAAGCCATCGCAGTTCTGTTCATATTTGTCCTGATCCTGGCAGCCATTATATCCGGTCTGACCTTTGCCGTACATAAATTTGTAATGCCCAAACTGGCTGAGCGGAAGAACACCGAGCAGCTTAACACAGAAGACACCGGTGACGCAGCTACAGATGAATCGGAGCAGAATACTGTGGCAGAGGCAGACCCGATCTTAGAGCAGGCGAAGGCGCTTGTCTCGCAGATGACCTTAGAGCAGAAAGCCGCGCAGATATTTATGATCACACCGGATGCCTTAACCGGCGTGACAGGAGCGACAGCAGCAGGGGAGACTACAAAGAATAGTTTCCAGCAGTATCCGGTAGGAGGCATCATCTATATGGGTGCAAACTTACAGGGAACCGAACAGACGACGACCATGCTCGCCAACATGCAGGGTTTCAGTCAGGAGATAACCGGTCTTCCTCTTTTCCTTGGTGTGGATGAGGAGGGCGGCACCGTTGCAAGAATTGCATCAAACAGTGCCTTTGGCGTGACTGATGTTGGAAATATGAGCGATATCGGAGCGACCGGTGATACTCAGAATGCATACAATGCAGGAAGCACGATCAGTGCATACTTAAATACATTAGGATTCAACGTTGATTTCGCCCCGGTGGCAGATGTGTGGACGAATGCAGAGAATACTTCACTCCAGTCACGTTCTTTCGGCAGTGACAGCCAGTTAGTAGCAGATATGGTATGCGCAAAGCTGCAGGGATTGAATGAGCACCAGGTGACAGGTGTTGTGAAGCATTTTCCGGGACTTGGTGGGACTGCAGGAGACACTCATGACGGAACTGTTTCGACAGAGAGCAGCTTAGACGATCTGATGGCAAATGATCTCGTGCCATTCCGTCAGGCGATCGCAAACGGAGCTTCCATGATCATGGTATCCCATTTATCAGCACCTTCTGTGACAGGCGACGATACCCCGTCTTCCCTGTCTTACACGATGATTACCGATGTTTTGCGTGGACAGCTCGGATTTAATGGTGTTGTGATCACAGATGCAATGAATATGGGAGCCGTGACATCCCGGTATGGCTCTGCAGATGCAGCGGTTGCAGCGGTAAATGCCGGAGCAGACATGATTCTTATGCCGGACAACTTTAAGGATGCCTATCAGGGAGTTTTGGACGCGGTGATGAACGGAACCATTTCGCAGGACCGTCTGGATGAGGCAGTGACACGAATTGTGAAATTAAAATTAACGATGTAATGACAGAATGAAAACTGCTATGGGAATCTGACAGCCCATGGCAGTTTTTTGCAGCCTGCATGAACGTCCGCAGACAAAAAAGAGTGTCGGCATTGCCGACACTCTTTTTTTAAATCCATTGTTTGCAATATCTTATTCCACAAAATAAAACGAATTTATTTTAAAAAAGAAAAAGGTACATGAAACTACTGATTTAGATTGTAGTAACTATTATTTTACTACTGTTACGTTTGTTGCCTGTGGTCCTTTAGCGCCTTCAACAACTTCGAATTCTACTGCTGCGCCTTCTTCTAAGGATTTGAATCCTTCCATGTTAAGACCTGAGTAGTGAACGAATACGTCATTTCCCTGCTCGTCAGAAATGAATCCGTAACCTTTTTGGTTGTTAAACCATTTTACTGTACCTTTGTTCATTGAAAAGTACCTCCAAAAAATATTTCTATGGTACATTTTGCGCACCATAGTGAAAGAATACCATAACAGTTTCAAAAAGTAAAGCGAGAACATCATAAAATTTGTTAGATTTTACACAAATTTTACGGTTTACTGGCGTTTTTTTCAACTTTTAAAGTTCGTTTAAGGTTCGCCTGTTATCTTACTCGTGAAGAAGGAAACTCAAATTTACGTTGTGAAGATTGTGGACAATAACCAAAGGCAACGAAGACACGCTCTCGCTACGTGTCGCTGGCAGCGGAGTGAAAACGTGTCTTCTGTCTTAACCGCCCATCCCTCACAATCTTCATAACCTGCATCAGAGTTTCGCCCCGATGAATAAATACATAAAAAGGAGACCAAAAAAATGAACAATTTCTTCACATCTATATTTACCACAACCGGAGCCACCACCATCGCTCCGTCAGACTTCCTGTTATGCATCGCCGTATCCCTGCTGATCGGCGCCTTCCTCACCTGGATCTACATCTTCCGGAGCCACTACACCGTGAGCTTCGCGATCACCCTCACGATGCTGCCTGCGATCGTGTGCATGGTCATCATGATGGTGAACGGAAATGTCGGCGCAGGCGTAGCAGTCGCCGGGGCTTTTTCCCTTGTCCGCTTCCGTTCTGCTCCGGGAACCGCGAAAGAGATCGGCGCGATTTTCCTCGCGATGGCGGCAGGGCTTGTGACCGGTATGGGATACCTTGGATATGCAGCTCTTTTTGCCGTAGTCATGGGAGACGTTCTGTTTGGTTTAAATCTTGCCGGGGCAAAAGCAGTAAAACAGTCCGGGGCAGAGAAGACGCTGCGCATCACAATTCCGGAAGACTTAAACTATGGGGAAGTATTTGAAGACCTCTTTGCGGAATATCTGTCAGAGTGCGAGAACATTTCCGTAAAAACTTCTAATATGGGAAGCCTTTACAAACTGACTTATCATGTCACCTTAAAGGATCTGTCACAGGAAAAACAGTTTCTCGATGAGCTCCGCTGCCGCAATGGCAACCTGGAAGTAAGTCTGGTAAAACAGGAGGGAAATGCAAATGAGTTATAGGAGAAAAAAACTGATAGTGCTGCTTGGTGTGGCGGTTTTAGGCTTCTCATCCGTAACAGGATGTACATCAGGAAATGCAAAAGAAACGGACGGTACAGAGACCATACAGGAGAGTCGTACAGAAGAAAACAGTAATCTGACAGAAACAGAGGGATATCAGATGCCATTTATGATACAGCAGAGGGATTCAAAGCTGTGGCACAGACAAAAGGAAAACAGTTTGAGACGGACATTACAGATGGTATTTTGTATACAGGAGATGAGAAGAGTATCCGCCAGATGATGGCGCTTCTGTTGGATAATGCCATGAAATATTCTTCCGACCACGGAAGCATCCGACTGGCCTTAAAAATTTCCGGGAAAAATCGGATCCTGACTATCTGGAATACGGTAGATGAGATCGAAAAAGGAAACTTAAATGTTCTTTTCGAGCGCTTCTACCGCATGGATGCCTCCCATAATTCCAAGACCGGAGGATTTGGGATAGGGCTCTCGGTTGTCTATGCCATTGTGACGGCGCACAAAGGGAAAATCACTGCGAAGAGTGAGGATGGGAAGTCAATCGTATTTACGGTCGTGCTTTAATCTACATCTTCCTCTTCCGGGAATGTCACCGGCATCGTGACGGAGCTGACCGCTCCGTGGTCATTGTAGAACTGCCATTGCACCTGATCTCCGAAGAGGATCGACAGACGCTGTGTGGTGTTGCGGAGTCCGATATGGCTGCCGTCCTTCTTATAAATATGTCGTCCCTGATTTAGGTCTGCTAACATGTCCGTTGGATAGCCGGCACCGTTGTCGCGGACGGTGATCGTGGCGTAAGGGTAGTCGTCGCGTTCGAAGGAGCTGACCGTGACACAGATGTGCATCTTCTCGGTCTCGGAATCGGCGGCAGTGTTCAGGGCGTATTTGACCGAATTTTCCACAAAGTTCTGGATTGTCATAGGCGGGATCAGCATATCTTCCACCATGCGGTCAACATCTATCTGGTAGGAAAACATATTTTTGTACCGGAGCTGCTGGATCTCGAGATAAGCCCGGATGTGGTCTGTTTCTTCGTTCAGTGGGACAAGATCTTTGTCGACAATTGTCATATAACGGAAATAGTCAATCGTATACCGGATCAGCCTGCGTGCGGTGGAAGGCTGGTCTGTCTCGATCAGATTATAAATCATATTTAACGAATTAATCAGAAAGTGTGGCTTGATCTGCAACTGCAGATTGCGGAACTGTGCTTTCTGATTTTTTAGCTGTTCCTGTACAATATTGGCGGTCAGTGTCTGGAGCTGGTCAAGCATGCGGTTGAAGCTGTGGTGCAGAAGATCAATTTCAGCAGAGGAAGTTTTTTCCACCACACGGGTATCAACCTGTCCGAGCTCAACCTTGTGCATGGCGGCGGCAAGCCGTAAAATCGGAAGAAGTACAAGATGCTGCAGCTCATAAATGGCAAAGGCAAAGAGTAGAAGGACAAAAAGGACTTCAAGCTTGCTGTAACGGGATAAAGTCGGAAGTGCTGCCGTGATGCTGTCCCGGGAAAATGTTTCTGCCAGACAGAGATTATCCTTCAAAATAGCATAGGAGAGCAGCTGATCCTGCGGCAGAGACTGTTCCACAGTGTGCAGCGCGCTGTAGGGAAATAGCATCAGGGATGTGTCAGCACCTGCAAGGTTGGTCTGTCCGAAAAGGGAGAGCAGCTGGTCAACACGGACATAAGCCCCGGTGTAGACGCGGTCGTCCGGGGAGCCGGTAAGATAGAGAAGATAATCGGTTCCGTCAATCGAGACCAGGTTCCAGGAGGTCAGAACGGGGGCAGAAAGATCAGATGGGGACAGGAGCGATTCCATATCCCCTGCTGTATCATCCAGGTATTGTTCCTTCAGAAAACGGTTCAGGCTTTTCTGGGATAACGAGGCATGCTTGTAGTTGGTGCTTGATAAGAGGGAAACAGTTCCGTCCTGCTGTTCGATATAGGAAAAAATGCCATCCAGATAATCTGTGGAAATCAGATGGCTGTTCTGGGAATCTAAGATACGCTGATAGGCATACTGGATATCGGTATCACTGGTGCTTTGGGAAACTATCTGGACATCACTGTCATAGAAGCTGTGCCGGGTCAGATAGAGAGAGGCAGAGTCAAGCTGCGTCTCAATCTGGAGGGCATAAGTTTTGAGCGTATTCTGGTGGGAAGATACGACCTGATCCACCAGGGTGTTCCGGGACAGGTGAATATTGTAGAGCAGAAGTCCGGCAGCAGGAAACAACGTCAGGTTTAAAAGCACGAAAAGTTTTAAGGTCAGGGAATGTAAGCTATATTGAAAAACACTTTTTTTCATGGTATTCTCCTAATAGAAAATTGATAAGTACACAATAGCAAAAATAGAAGAGAATTGTCAACAAAGGAGAAGTTATGGAATTACTGATCGTCGATGATGAGGAGACAGCAAGACAGGCGGTGCTCATGCACGTAGACTGGAAGGCGCTGCCGTTTGAGGAGATACATACCGCACCGAATATCGCGAAGGCAAGGGGAGAACTGGAAAACAAAAAGATTAAGGTTGTGCTCTGCGACATTGAGATGCCGATGGGATCCGGATTGGAACTGTTAGAGTGGATCAATGGAAACAGAAAAGATGTGGTGTGCATTTTCATGACGTGCCATGCAGAGTTTTCCTATGCGCAGAAGGCAATCCAGCTTGGAAGCATGGACTACGTGTTAAAACCGCTTGATTTTGAGAGCCTGACAGATACATTAAAGAAGGCGGCAGGGCGCGTGGAGGAACGCAGCCAGATGAACCGCACCATTGAGGAGGGAAGGAAAAATCTGACAGAACAGTTCTGGATGAAGCTTTTCTCCGGGGATCTCTCTGCAAACCGCACAGAGATCAGCCGTTATATAGAAGAGAACGGGCTGGATATCTCGGCGGATGGAAGATTCCTTCCGGTGATGGCGTTCTCACAGAACAGGAATGATAACTTTTCAACGGAGGACAAAAAGATCCAGCTGTTTGCCCTGAAAAATGCGTGTAGGGAAATTTTTGCCGGGTCGAATACAAAGCTCATGACCGAGACGATGGCAGATGGCAATATTCTTCTCATCTATGAAATCCTGACAGAACTGGAGGAACAGAAGATTTTTGAGGAAGTGTATCACAGGTGCGAAGTATTTCAGACAATGGCAGAACAGTATTTGCAGATGAATGTGACGAGCATGGTTGGACGGATCTGCGGGGTGGAAGAGGTGCCGGAGCAGATAGAGAAGGTATATTCCCTGATTTATTATTCCATGCGGTACAGAGGAAGAACAATCACAGATTCGGAAAAAAGCTATTATCAGATGGGAGATAGGGAGGAGCTTGTCGAGCCGGAGAAAGAACAGACGAATCAGTTTGTCAGACAGGTGAAAGAGTTCGTGGAGCAGAATATTAGGGAGGAACTTTCCGTGGAAGATCTCGCGGGGCAGGTGCACTTAAATGTGGATTACTTAAACCGGATCTTTAAAAAGGAGACCGGAAGCACACTGGGCAATTATGTGACGTCACAGAAGATGGAGCGTGCGAAGTTTTTACTTTTAAAGACAGACTGGTCGATCGGGGATGTGGCGGCAGCAGTCGGGTATTATAATTATTCGAGCTTTAACCGCAGCTTCAAGAAGATGACCGGTGAGTCCCCGCAGGAATGGAGGAAGAGACGATGAAGCATCGGACAGTCAGAAGAGGAGTTGCCCTGTTTGCTGCCATGGCAGTGCTGCTTTCCGGATGTGCGGGAAGGGGCAGTGGATCTGTACAGGCAACAGAGGAGCCGGCTGCAGAAAGCCAGTCTGATGGGACATATCCGACAATCCGGGTGAGCCTTCTGGTGCAAACCGATGCGCAGAAGGATCTCCCGATGGTGGAGGAAGCCCTGAATACAGTTACAAGACGCCAGATCGGGGCAGAGGTGGAGCTTGTGGCAGTCCGGATGTCCGACTTTTCAGATATCTATATCCAGATGATGGCGGAGGATGAGACACTTGACCTCATGCTGCTCGCGCAAGGAACAAACTACCTGCCAATATACGTGAGCAACGGACTGATTGAGCCGTTAGAACCTTATCTAAAAAGCAGTGGAAGTTATATAACTTATATGATGGGAAACGGGATGGAAGCTGGAAAATACCGTGATGTGCAATACGGGATTCCACAGGAGACGAAGCGTCTTGCCGTGTATGCGAGGGGGTTTAACCTGTCGAGGGACATCTGTGACCGATATGGTATAGATCCGGCACAGATTCAGACAGTGGAAGATCTCGAAGCTGTCTTTGACTATATCCATGAGAAGGAGCCGTCGCTTACGGTACTGATGCCGGAGGATAATATGACGAACATCGCGGACAGCCTGATTCCCTATTACGATGAGCTGACGATCGGTCCTGGATCCCTCATGGAACAGGACGGAGAGCAGTCTGTTGCATGCGAGCTGGAGCAGAAAACGGTGCAGGACGCTATCTATACCGTGCGGAGATGGTATGAAAAAGGTTTTATCCCACAGAATGTGAGCACGACAGATGAGTATGGCGCTGCGCTGCTGCGGGAGGGGGAGTGCTTTGCCACGGCATCCGGCACGATCGGACCGGAGATGGGCGGTGTGGACTATTATTCTGTGGTGATCGTGGACGGTGTCCCGCTTGAGACAACAGACCAGGAGGACTCTTTTGTGTGGGTGGTGTCCTCGCAGAGTAAAAATCCTTCGCTTGCTGTCGCTCTTTTAGATCTCTGTTACAGGGACTCTTTTGTCTCCAATCTTTTATACTACGGAGTGAATGGCGTCTATTACGAGACGAATCTGGATGGAACACTTGAACTGACATCTGGTACGGGTTATTCCAACAGCTGGGTACAGTTTGGCAGGATCAACAGCCTGTGTTTTACGACAGATGACCTGGAAGCGGCAACCGTGACAAAGGGAATCCGGACAGTAGAGAAGCTTCAGATTCTGTACCGGGAATGGATGACGGAAAAATCAGCAGCCTACGGTTTCTTTTTCGATCCGGCAGAGGTGGAGCTTGAGATCGCGGCATGCTCTGATGTCAGTGAAAAATATGAATCGCTGCTCAAAAATGGAGTAGTGGATCCGAAGACGGAGCTTGGCAAATATATCCAGGAGATGTATGAGGCAGGCATGAGGAAGATCCTTCAGGAGAAGGAGAGACAGCTTGCCGAATGGATGGGACAGGAGTAAAGAAAAAATCGAAAATCGGGAAGTGCTTTCGTCGGATTTTGCATAGTCATTTGTCCGGTCATTTTTATATACTGAAAGTACCGGAAGGCATTTGAGAGAAGGTCAGATGCCATGGGGAATTTTTAAAAGGGAGGAACTCTATATGAAGAGAAGAAGAGCAGCCCGTACACTTGCATTTGCATTATGTGCAGCCATGCTGACAGGATCACTGGCAGCGTGCGGTGGAAAGAACAGCGGAAGCACAGGAAATACCGGTAATACGGCAGGAACCGAGAACGGATCGGACAGCAGTTCGGTGCCGGATACATCCGGAAAATCGACAGATTTCACGATGCTTGCTGTAACAGCAATCACGGCCGACCAGTACACGGACTACAATGAATATCCGGTAACCGAATGGTGGCTCGACCATGAGTGGGATGCCAAAGGGGATGGCAATGCAACCAAGATCAATGTAGATATCTGGGCACCGACATCCGGTTCAGAAAGTGATTATGTCAATACACTGATCGCGACAGGGGAATATCCGGATCTGATGAACCTGCAGTTTGCCAGTGAATCTGCAGGACAGTTATATGAAGATGGATGGACACTGGATCTGACCGATTATGTGAAGGCTTATATGCCAAATTATCTTGCATGGTTAGACGAGCATCCGGAAGTTATCGCAACCAATGAGGTAGATGGCGAACAGAGATATATTCAGATCTACAGTGGAAATAAAGACCTTGGCGAACCATGGGGCGGGCTTGTATACCGTCGTGACTGGATCGTAAACTATGGAACAAATCCAGAGACAGGAGAGCCGTTCCACGGAGAATGGGTTGAGAACGAAGACGGCACGAAGGACTGGGTTGACGATGTCGTATTCCCATCCGGCAATACCGATCCACTTTATATTTCTGACTGGGAATGGATGTTCAACATCTTCTCCGGCTATTTACAGGGACTTGCAGCAAATGGTGTGGATGGATACTGTATGCAGCTTCCATATCAGGGTGCACTTCTTACCGGTGATCTTTTAACCGGATTCGGTGGTATTGGTGGAGGCCTGTATCTGGATGAAAATGGAAATGTTGCTTTCGGTGCAACCAGCGAGGGTATGAGGGCCTATACGGAATGTATAACCAACTGGTACAAGAATGGATGGATTGACCCAGGCTTTGCAGAGAGAGCAGGCGATATGTTCTTCATGATTGATTCAGCAACAATTTATACAGGTGCATGCGGTCTCTGGTACGGACTTCAGTCCCAGTTATTAGATGGCCTTGCCGGTGACGGATCTAATCCGCTTACTGCCAATGCAGTTGTCTATGCATGCCCGTCTCCAATCAACGATGTATACGGAGATGATTCTGTACAGAATGTAAAACCAACTACATACTACGCAGGAAGCTATCTTGGATGCTCCTGGGTTCTTACAGATAAGGCTGAGGATAAAGATATTGCTTCCTTACTGACCGCACTTGATTATTTCTATAGCGATAAGGGAAGCATGGTATTCTGTCAGGGACTTTCAGACCAGATGATGGCTGCAGCAAACGGAGATGAGGACTGGTATCAGAAATATGTAGACCTCGGTCTTCCAAACGGTGCATACACAATCGGTGAGGATGGAATCCCGGTACGTGACCAGTCACTTATTTATGATAATGAGAACCGTTATGAAGCGGCAGTTGGATACAGATTATGTGGGTGCTCTTTCAATACAGCAGAAAAAGGTTATTCTGACACAATGAAACAGCAGCTTACAACCTGGATGATGTATGAAGACTCCGGTCAGATTCAGAATGATATTACATCCCAGCTTTCCGCAGAGGATGCAACTGCACACAGCACAATGAACAGTGACTTCCAGACAGCAGTAGCACAGTGGCTGCCACAGTATATTATGGGAACTTATGATGTGACAGATGATGCAGCATGGGACAACTTCTGTGCAGAGATCGATGCAATTGACTGGCAGTCCAGCCAGGCAGCACTGCAGGCAGTCATCGACAACGCAAGATAAGAGGACGGACGACAGAGGCAGAGTGTTACCGGAGACGGTGGCAGCAGCCCGGGGAAATGAGATATCATAGATTATATTAGATTCGAATGAATGAGAAGAACACACCAGTTCTGGCAGTGAGAAATCTGCCGGGCTGGTGTGTTTTTTCTCCTTAAATAGTTGTAAATAGTAAAGAAAGATGCTAAAATGATTCTAAAGCATATATTTAAATTCAATGGCATGTAATATTGCTATCAAGTTATTCTAATAGTAGCGCATTCTTGTGGGAGATATGCAATACGTTATATTATTTTTCAGAAATCTATGCTTTTAATCCATCATTACAATATTAGAAGCAGGAGGTATCTGGAATGTCCTCCTGCATGGGAGGAAAACAGAATATGGCAGGAAAAAAAGCAGGCAGACCAAGCAGATCCGGCAAAAGCGTGAGTGCAAACAGAAAGTATAAGGACACGATATTCCGAATGTTGTATTCAGACAGAAAGAAGCTGCTGTCACTGTATAATGCGGTAAGTGGAAAGCACTACACTAATCCAGATGATCTGGAGATCGTGACTCTGGAAAATGCAATCTATATGGGGATGAAGAATGACCTGGCATTTATACTGGATACAGAATTGTATCTGTATGAACATCAGTCTACTTATAATCCGAATATCCCATTGAGAAATTTATTTTATATTGCAGGTGAGTATCAAAAGCTGGTGGATGACAGATCTTTATATTCATCAGCAATTCAGACTATACCGACGCCGAACTTTGTTGTATTTTATAATGGTACGAGAGAAATGGAAGACAGGGAGATCTGCAAGCTGTCAGCCATGTACGAACACACCACGGAGAATCCGGCATTAGAACTGGTTGTTACGATGCTGAATGTCAACGAAGGACATAATGAGGAGTTGATGGAGCAGTGTCAGACATTACGGGAATATGCAAAGTATGTGGCAAGAGTAAGAAAGTATGCATCCCAGATGGAATTAGATGATGCGGTGAATCGGGCAGTTGAGGAATGTATTGCAGAAGGCATCCTGGAAGAGTTCCTTCGGGCGAATAAAAATGAGGTGGTCAGTGTGAGCATTTTTGAGTATGATAAAGAGAAAGAAGAGAAAAAACTGAGAAAGGCGGAATTCGAAGCTGGAAGAACAGAGGGGAGACAGGAAGGATGGAAGGATGGGGTACGCGAAGGGGAAGCACATGGAGTCGCACGTGGAGCATTTGGAATGATAGGAATGTGCAAAGAACTGAGCATGCCAGATGCACAGATTCTGGAGCAACTCCAGCAGAAACTGCAAATCACACTTTCAGATGCACAGAAGTATCTGGAAATGTATCAATCTTGACCTTCCGAATGGTGCATATAAAACGGGAGAGGCTATTCGGATACCATGAAGAATCAGATGAAATCTGGACAGACCAATAGATCAGATTCGAAAGAATAAGTAGAAAAGGCACACCGGCTTTGGCAGTGAAAGTCTGTCGGGCTGGTGTGCCTTTTTCTCATATATACAATAGAATGCTGTGCATTCTATTGTCGAAGAATTCTCGAAGCCTTTGCTGAGAGAATATGCTGCTCTGAGGCTCATCGGAATGCTTAGCGCAACTGGATTTTGGAGGGAGCACACCGCACTTTCGGCTCGCAGCCTAACGTCATGGCGGCTTCATAAACTACATTCCAAGGCGGGAAGACCAGCCAGACAACCTGTTAAGGAAACAATCGGAGTTGGTGTAAACGAAAAAGCAGCCTTGAGTTCTGATAAAAACTGCCCTTTCGTTTA
>CAKRFH010000041.1:0-23542 GCA_934320555.1 uncultured Roseburia sp. | reverse complement strand
TTCCTCGATAGCTCAATGGTAGAGCGCACGGCTGTTAACCGTGATGTTGTAGGTTCGAGCCCTACTCGGGGAGCTCATTTATTATAAGGCTCCGTGGTCAAGCGGTCAAGACATCGCCCTTTCACGGCGGTAACACGGGTTCGATTCCCGTCGGAGTCACTCGCAAGTGATTGCATAAATTTAATACGGCGACATAGCCAAGCGGTAAGGCGTGGGTCTGCAACACCCTGATCACCAGTTCGAATCTGGTTGTCGCCTCTTTCAAACCTCGAATTTATTTTCGAGGTTTTTTTCATGCGTTAGTATCATATATACAATACATGGATGATATCAAGTTGGTTTTGGGTAAGATACAACCTTAAGATTTTCATAACATACGAATAAGAAAAATGAAAAAGAATGAGATAAGGTTGACAGAAGAAATAGAGAATGAGAAAATGAAATCTGGTAAAAAAGAAGAAAGGTGTTTGCCGTAACAGGCAAAAAAAGGAAGCAAAATGTTAGAGATTTTAAAAGCCATATTATTTGGTATTGTGGAAGGAATCACGGAATGGCTGCCAATCAGCAGTACCGGACATATGATTCTGTTGAATGAGATCGTATCGCTGGATGTTTCAGAAGAGTTCTACAGTATGTTTGAAGTGGTGATCCAGCTGGGAGCGATTCTTGCGGTCGTTATCTTATTCTGGAGCCAGATCTGGCCGTTTGGAAGGAAGGATAATAAAGAGCCACTTGCGAAAGTCGGAGTGGGTGCTTATGTGAAATGGGACATTTTTAAACTTTGGTTCCATATTCTGGTATCCTGTGTACCGGCAGCGATTATCGGGGTGTTATTTGATGCGCAGTTAGAAGCACTGTTTTATAATTACCAGACGGTTGCGATTATGCTGATCCTGTTTGGTGTAGCATTTATTGTGATCGAGAATTACCACAAGGGAAAACGGGCAAAGGTCAATACGTTGGAAGGAATTGACTATAAGCTGGCTTTCTGGATCGGAATGTTCCAGTTGATCGCTGCTGTGTTCCCGGGAACTTCCCGTTCCGGAGCAACGATTGTCGGAGCTTTATTACTGGGTGTGTCCAGAACCGTGGCAGCGGAATATACCTTTTTCCTTGCAATCCCGGTTATGTTCGGGGCAAGTCTTTTAAAGGGCATGAAATTCCTCATGCATGCGACTATGACATCCGAAGAAGGTGTGATCCTGCTTGTCGGAATGGTCGTTGCTTTTGTCGTATCTTTATTCGTAATCAAGTTCCTAATGGGTTACATTAAGAAACATGATTTCAAAGTATTCGGATGGTACCGGATTATTCTCGGTGCAGTTGTGTTACTGTGCGGATTTGCCGGATTTATCGGATAGTATACCGCATGCCATAAGTTTTTGGATTTACCGTGCCGGAAGGATAGTAGATGCCGTTTTCCTCTGCAAGAACAAAGCCACATTTTCTGTGGGTTGCGAGGGAGGCGGCATTTGTTTTGTTTACACAGTCACGAATATCAACAGGACCATGCTTGTGAAGGTACGCGATGATTTCCTTTAAAAGCTGGGAGGCATAGCCTCTTTTCCGGTATTTGGGTGGCGTTTCCAAAGCTTCCAGATAATAAAATCCCTCACAGGAAGTCAGCCTGGCGGCACTTACAGGAGCTCCGTCTTTTTCGAGCACGTAATAAGTATTTTCCGGAGAGGCGAAGAAGTCCTGTAAAAAGCGGACAAAGGAAGCTTCTTCCTGTCTGATTGCGGCAGTTAAATCAGCAGCATCCGGATTGTTTTCCCTGGCGTTTTCCGTACAGCCTTCTATATAGATTTCATGTACAAGTGTGTACATTTCCTTTTGTGTCATGGATTTGTATTCTTTTAACATAGTTGTACTCCGTTCTGTTCTTACTCATGCCCGAGAAGATACCACAGATCAGAATAAAAGATTGTCAGGCCGAGCGGTGTGCGTTGGATTAGGAACGATCGTTTATGAAAAATGATACAATAGAAATAAACTGTTGTAAAGAAGTATAAAAACTTGCTAAGTTTATAATGCAGACAGCAAATGAAAAAGAATTTTTAAGATAAATAAAAATGTTAGGATAAACCGTCATGTGGTAAAATTTGCAAAATGTAAACATGATATAAAATACAGGTTGACAATTGGAAGGAGATTTTATAAAATAGGAGCGTGCGTGAGAACCACATAGGATGAATTTGGAAAGAAAACCGTTGTCTGGTACTATATGGAATGCGGAAGACTGCCACTATGAGGAATCACAACTCAAATATCAGAATATGGAGACATTAGCTATGAAAGAGAAGAAGATTTCAACATCAACAATTGCAATTATCGCATTGATGGCAGCGGTAACCTGTATTTTAGGACCACTGTCACTGCCGATTGGGCCGGTACCAATTTCATTGACAACGATGGTACTTTATTTTACAGCCGTATTACTTGGATGGAAGAAGGGGACGGTATCGTGCCTGTTATACCTGTTGATCGGACTGGTAGGAATTCCAGTATTTTCAGGTTTCACAGCCGGACCAGGCAAACTGCTCGGACCGACCGGAGGCTATATGATCGGATACATTTTCCTTATCATGATCAGTGGCTGGTTCATTGAAAAGTTTCCGGGAAAACGTGCGATGTATTTTGTGGGAATGGTACTTGGAACGGTTGTGTGCTATACACTTGGAACAGCGTGGCTTGCATATGAAGCGAAGATGACGTTACAAGCAGCCCTGATGGCAGGCGTTGTTCCGTTCATTCCGGGAGACCTGATCAAAATGGTTTTAGCGATTTTGATTGCTCCGTTGATTAAGAGTCCGTTAGTAAAGGCAGGATATCTGAGATAGATCAGATGCCTACAGACACAGAGAACAGTACGCTGTAAGGCGTGAATGCAAGTGAACAAAAAGAAAAGAATGAAATAGAAAATGAGAAGAATGTGAGAATGGATGAAAAGGAGTCGATTTTTACATTCTTCTTTTTTTCTCAGAATTAAGGTTGAAAAAAAGATGGGAGAATTTATAATAAAAGGAGTGACTGTCAGGATGTGGATATCTGCCGCAATACCAGAAAAGCAAGTGGATAAGCGGACAGACGTTTGAAAGGTCACCAGAAGCAGAAAGAACAGGAAGAATATATGAAACAGAAAGTAGTGTTTTTGGATGTAGACGGAACGATTGTAAACGATAAGGGAATCATCCCGGAATCAGCAAAACAGGCGATAAGGACAGCAGTGGAAAACGGACATAAGCTTGTTGTGTGCAGTGGAAGAAGCCGTTTCCAGCTGCCGCAGATGTTATTGGATCTTGGATTCAGCGGAATGGTGACAGCAGCCGGGGCACAGGTGACGGCGGATGGAAAAGAAATTTACCATGCAGTGATTGATGAAGAGCATCGGAAGTTCATCACGGAATACATGGAGAAGAATCAGTTTGCCTACTGTTTTCAGACAGATTATGGAGTAGTGATGAACCACCGCAGTGAGGAGCGGATCTTAAAGATTATGAACGATATGGGAATCACGGAAGAGCATATGAGCCAGCTGGTCGGTGAGTTCTATATTCAGGAAGACGTGTGGAACAATGAGAGAGAGGAGAAGCTGATCTACTACGATGCTCCGTTTGGGGTGGCGCGTGTGCACGCGGATCTGGAACCTTATTTTGATACAGTGGCACTGAGCTTAAGCGGTGCAGATGACTATTGCGGGGAAGTCGGGATCAACGGAATCCATAAGGCGACCGGCATGAAGCGTTATCTGGAGTATGCCGGGATTGCGAGGGAGGACAGCATTGCGATCGGGGATGGACCAAACGATTTACAGATGATGGAGTATGCGGGAACCGGCATTGCTATGGGAAATGCAAGGGAAGAAGTCAAGCAGAGGGCAGATCTGGTGACAGAGCATATTGATGAAGACGGACTGTATCTTGCGCTAAAGAAGATGGGGCTGTTGGATGAAAGGGTGGAAAGTTAAAATGAAAGAAAAGACATTAGATAAAAACAGCCTTCAGGGAACCTTTTATGTTTTATTATCGGCAATCAGCTTCAGTACCGGAGGTGTGCTGATTAAGGCAATACCGTGGAATTCATTTTCCATCAGCATGGCGCGCAGCCTTCTGGCATTTGGGGTGATTCTTCTGTATCAGAGATCGCAGGGACGAAAGTTTGTGTTCAATAAGACCGTGCTCTTCGGTGCGCTGTGCAATACGATCATGGCGGTCAGCTTCGTCATGGCGACAAAACTGACGACAGCGGCAAATGCGATTGTATTGCAGTTCACAGAGCCGGTATTTCTGATTCTGATCGTCTGGCTGATTTACCGGCAAAAACCGGGAAAAGATGCGGTCATTACGTGTATGCTTGTGCTGTGCGGTATTTTCTGTTTCTTTTACGAATCACTCAGCACAGGTGGAATGGCGGGAAATCTGCTGGCGATATTGTCAGGCTTCACGTATGCAGGGGTTTTCCTGATTAAGAAAATGCCGGGCGGGGACTTCGAGTCGTCGCTGTTATTGTCCAATGCGATCAGTACGGTGATCGGTATTCCATTTTTTATAAAAGAGAGCGTTTTTTCCCCGACGATCTGGGTATGTGTGGTGCTGCTTGGTATCGTACAGTTCGGTTTGTCGTACATATTCCTGTCGAAGGGGCTTGACCGGGTATCGCCGGTGACGGCATCGCTGACATCTACGATAGAGCCGATCTTAAATCCGATTCTCGTGGCGATTTTCTTCAAGGAGAAAATCGGGATGCTGTCGCTGGTTGGGGCAGTACTCGTGATTGGGGCGGCAACAGTGTATAATTTGCGGCAGGCAGCGGCAAAGTAAATGTAAAAAAACAATTGACTTTAAGAAATAAATATGTTATAACTTAACCAATTTAAAACATCAAACCGATGAAGCGGAGATAACGGCAGTCATGCCTCCACAGAGAACCTGCGGTGCTGAGAAGCAGGCGAGAAACAAGTTGTCAAATGGACCGCGGAGGGCGCAGTCAAATGAACCAACCGATACAGGGAGTGGATTCAGAGTATTCTGCGACGCAGGGCAGGCGTCATATGCCGGGGATATGGAGGTATCCCGCTAAGCGCACAGGCTCACTCCTGTGAAATCAAGGTGGTACCGCGGATTAAGTTTAAGATTCGTCCTTGACAGAGAAAAGATTTTTCTGTCAGGGGCGTTTTTTTATCCATAGGAAAATGATGTAAACCAGAATACAGAAATAAAAAAATCGGAGCGAGGAGGAACAGCATGAAACTATTACCGGAGTTTGGCGAAATCAGAAAAATTGCAGAGACAGGAAAGTATCAGGTACTTCCGGTGAGCTGTGAAATGTTATCAGATTTCACGACACCGATTGAAGTGATGAAGATCCTGAAAAATGTATCGACACACTGCTATCTGTTAGAATCGGCACAGGCGAATGAGAAATGGGGAAGATATACCTTTTTAGGATATGATCCGAAGCTTGAGATCACCTGTAAGGACGGCGTGATGAAAGCCGGAAATCTGACCATCCGAACAGAAAATCCGTCGGATTATCTGAGACAGATCCTTGC
Source organism: uncultured Roseburia sp. (assembly GCA_934320555.1). Taxonomy (GTDB): domain Bacteria; phylum Bacillota; class Clostridia; order Lachnospirales; family Lachnospiraceae; genus Roseburia. The sequence continues at coordinate 17,991 of CAKRFH010000041.1, read as the reverse complement.
AGATTATAAAAGTCCCCGCTTTTCCTATCTTCCGTCTTTTACCGGCGGGCTAGTGGGATATTTTTCCTACGAATATTTAGGCTACAGCGAACCGGCGGTAAGGTGCGAGGTCGAGGATGCGGAGCAATTCAAAGATGTCGATGTGATGCTGTTCGATAAAGTTATCGCATTTGACCATGTGAAACAAAAACTGATCCTGATCGTGAACATGCCGCTCTCTGATGTGGAGGTCGGATATAATAAAGCAGTCGTGGAAATAAAGCAGATGGCAGAGCTTTTACATCACGGACAGAAAAAAGAGGAGCCGTGTGGAAAAATGACCGGGGAGGTTACACCATATTTCAACCGGGAGGAATATTGCAGTATGGTGGAGCAGGCGAAGCACTCCATCCGGGAGGGAGACATTTTTCAGATCGTATTGTCGAACAGTCTGTCAGCTCCGTTTGAAGGAAGCCTTTTCCAAACTTACCGGGTACTCCGGACGATCAATCCGTCCCCTTACATGTTCTATATATCAGGCACGGACGTGGAGGTAGCAGGGGCTTCCCCGGAGACACTCGTGAAATTAGAGGATGGTGTACTTCACACGTTTCCGCTGGCGGGAACAAGGCCGAGAGGAAAGACAGAGGAGGAAGATCTTGCTTTGGAACAGGAGCTGTTAGCCGATAAAAAAGAGCTCGCCGAGCATAACATGTTAGTGGACCTCGGCAGAAATGATCTTGGAAAAATCAGCAAATTCGGCACGGTTCAGGTAGAAAAGCTGCACTCCATCGAGCGTTACTCCCACGTCATGCATATCGGTTCCACGGTGCGCGGGGAGATCCGGGACGACAAAGATGCCCTGGATGCGATCGAAGCTGTCCTCCCGGCAGGAACGCTTTCCGGAGCCCCGAAAATCCGTGCATGCCAGCTCATCGGAGAGCTCGAGCATAACAAGCGCGGGATCTACGGCGGAGCGATCGGCTATATTGATTTTACCGGAAATATGGACACCTGCATTGCCATCCGCATTGCCTATCGGAAAAACAACAAAGTTTTCGTCCGAAGCGGTGCCGGGATTGTTGCAGACTCCGATCCGGAGAAGGAATTTGAGGAGTGCTTAAATAAAGCGCGGGCTTCCCTCAGAGCATTAGAACTTGCGCAGGAATCCTGTGAATGATCATTCATGGACGAAAAGGAGCAAAAAAATGATACTTCTAATTGATAATTATGACAGTTTTTCTTATAACCTTTATCAGTTGATCGGAGAGATAAAACCGGATATTAAGGTCATTCGCAACGACGAGTTGACGGTGGAGGAGATCAGACAGCTGCACCCGGATCACATGATCCTGTCACCTGGACCAGGCAGACCGGAGGACGCGGGAATCACGATGGAGGTGGCAGCAACACTGGGAAAAGAGATTCCGATACTTGGGGTGTGCCTGGGACATCAGGCCATCTGCGCAGCATTCGGAGCGACCGTTACCTATGCGAAGGAGCTGATGCATGGGAAACAGTCCGATGTGAGATTCGACCGGGACTGCCCGCTTTTTACCGGATGCCCGGAAGTGGCGCCGGTCGCGAGATACCATTCCCTTGCAGCGGATGTAGAGACGATCCCGGAGGAGTTAAAGATTACAGCGGTAACGACGGACGGTGAGGTCATGGCAGTGCAGCATAAGACTTATCCCATTTACGGGGTGCAGTTCCACCCGGAATCCATTCTGACACCGGATGGAAAGAAAATGCTTGAAAATTTTATTCATATAAAGGAGTGACAGACGATGATCAAAGAGGCGATTGTAAAAATTGTAAACAAAGAGGATCTCACCTATGATGAGGCTTATGCGGTTATGAACGAGATTATGAACGGTGAGACAACACCGACGCAGAATGCGGCATTTCTGGCAGCGCTTTCCACCAAGAGCGCAAGGGCAGAGACCACGGACGAGATCGCAGGCTGTGCGGCAGCGATGCGCGATCACGCGACAAAGGTGAAGACGGATATGGAGCTGTTCGAGATCGTAGGAACCGGTGGGGACAATGCAAACAGCTTTAACATTTCCACCACATCGGCACTGGTTGCGGCAGCAGGCGGCATGAAAGTTGCAAAGCATGGCAACCGGGCAGCTTCCTCAAAATGTGGAACGGCAGATTGTCTGGAGGCGCTCGGTGTGAAGATTGAGCAGAGCCCGGAAAAATGTGTGGAGCTGTTAAAGGAAGTCGGCATGTGTTTCTTTTTTGCACAGAAATATCATACATCCATGAAATATGTCGGGGCAATCCGGAAGGAGCTGGGATTTCGGACCGTGTTCAATATCTTAGGACCATTGACGAACCCGGGAACACCGTCTATGCAGCTTCTCGGTGTCTATGACGAATATCTGGTATCCCCTCTGGCACAGGTACTGATCAACCTCGGCGTGAAGCGTGGCATGGTGGTTTACGGGCAAGACAGATTAGATGAAATCTCCATGAGTGCACCGACGAGCATCTGCGAGATCAAGGATGGCTGGTATAAAACATCGGTGATCACACCGGAGGACTTCGGACTGACACGCTGCACGAAGGAGGAACTGCGCGGCGGCACACCGGAGGAGAATGCGAAGATCACGCTTGCCATTTTAAATGGAGAGAAAGGTCCGAAGCGTGACGCAGTCCTGATGAATGCAGGGGCGGCGCTCTATATTGGAGGCAAAGCAGAGACGATGAAGGATGGAGTGGCACTGGCAGCAGAGCTGATCGATTCCGGCAAGGCGCTTGAGACATTGCAGAAGCTGATCGAGGTGAGCAGATGACAATCTTAGACGAACTTGCGAATTATGCCAGGGAGCGCGTAGCGCTGGCAAAACAGGAATTTCCCGAACGGGAGTTAGAGCATATGGCATTCGCACTTCCACGCGGGAAGTTCGAATTTGAGCGGGCATTACAGAAACCGGGAATTTCCTTCATCTGTGAGTGCAAGAAAGCATCGCCTTCAAAAGGGCTGATCGCACCGGATTTCCCTTATCTGGAAATCGCCAGGGAGTATGAGGCGGCAGGAGCAGACTGCATCTCCGTCCTGACCGAACCGAAATGGTTCCTTGGAAACAATAACTATCTGAAAGAGATCGCAGGAACGGTAAAGATTCCATGCCTGAGAAAAGATTTTACGGTAGATGAATACATGATTTTTGAGGCAAAGCTGCTCGGGGCATCCGCAGTGCTTCTGATCTGCTCGATTCTGGAAAAAGAGCAGATGAAGGAATATCTGCATCTGTGCGAGGAACTTGGGCTGTCCGCGTTAGTGGAGGCACATGATGAGCGGGAAGTGGAGATGGCGTTAGACACCGGTGCCCGGATGATCGGCGTGAATAACCGGAATCTGAAGGATTTTACCGTGAATACGGATAACAGCAGAAGGCTTAGGGAGATGATCCCGGGGAATATTCTCTTTGTATCCGAGAGTGGTGTGAGGGATGCCGCGGATATCGCGAAGCTTCGCGGGATCGGGGCAGATGCCGTGTTAGTCGGGGAGACGCTGATGAGGGCGGCAGATAAGAAGGCGAAGCTTGAGGAACTGAAAGGACGCTTAAAATGACTGGAACGAAAATAAAATTCTGCGGGCTGTCCAGACTGGAAGATATTGAGGCGGTGAACCAGCTACACCCCGATTATATCGGTTTTGTCTTTGCAGGAAAAAGTAAGCGGTATGTGACACCGGAGCAGGCGGTAGAGCTGAGAAAGCTGTTACATTCAGAAATCCAGGCAGTCGGTGTGTTCGTGGATGAACCGCCGGAGGCGGTGGCAGAGCTGTTACAGACGGGTGTGATCGATCTGGCGCAGCTTCACGGTTTGGAAGATGAGGTTTACATAACGAAACTCAAGGCGCTGACAGATAAGCCGGTCATACAGGCATTCAAGGTGCAGAAAGAGGAAGATCTTGCGGCAGCAGAAGGCAGCAGTGCAGACTATATTCTGCTCGATTCCGGCGCGGGATGTGGAAAGACTTTCGACTGGGGATTGTTAGAGCGGATCGAAAGACCTTATTTTCTGGCGGGAGGCTTAGATCCTTCGAATGTCGGGGACGCGGTGAGAATGCTGCACCCATATGCGGTGGACGTAAGCTCCGGCATAGAGACGGACGGGAAGAAAGATGAGGGAAAGATGGAGGCTTTTTTCCGGGTGGTTTGTATGGCAGACGAAGATAGACACTTATGTGAATAGCAAGTGATAAAGTAACAGGCTGCTTCGGTGATGCAATACCTGAAATTTAATGCGTGGATAACAGCGGACTAAGAAATTAGAATAAAACAGGAAAAGGAAGAAAACGAACATGACAAATCCAAATGGAAGATTCGGTACGCACGGTGGACAGTATATACCGGAAACATTGATGAATGCCGTGATCGAATTAGAGAAGGCATACAATTACTATAAAAATGACCCGGAATTCAACCGGGAACTCACAGAACTTTTAAACGAGTACGCGGGCAGACCGTCCAGGCTCTATTATGCAGAGAAAATGACAAAAGATCTCGGCGGAGCAAAAATATATCTGAAACGGGAGGACTTAAACCATACCGGCGCACACAAGATCAACAACGTGCTCGGACAGGCGCTGCTCGCTAAGAAAATGGGCAAGACAAGGCTGATCGCAGAGACCGGGGCAGGACAGCACGGTGTGGCAACTGCGACGGCAGCAGCACTCATGGGAATGGAATGCGTGGTCTTCATGGGAAAAGAGGACACGGAGCGTCAGGCGCTTAACGTATACCGCATGAAGCTGTTAGGGGCAGAGGTCATCCCGGTAACATCCGGAACCGCAACGTTAAAAGATGCCGTGTCGGAGGCGATGCGGGAGTGGACCTCCAGGATCAGCGATACCCATTACTGCCTCGGATCCGTCATGGGACCACATCCGTTTCCGACGATTGTGCGCGATTTTCAAGCGGTGATCTCCAAAGAGATCAAAGAGCAGATGTTAGAAAAAGAAGGACGCCTGCCAGATGCTGTGATCGCATGCGTGGGCGGCGGTTCGAATGCGATCGGAAGCTTCTACAACTTTATTGAGGATGAGAGCGTGAGACTGATCGGCTGTGAGGCGGCTGGCAGAGGAATTGATACGTTTGAGACCGCAGCTACGATCGCCACCGGAAGGCTCGGCATTTTCCATGGCATGAAGTCTTATTTCTGCCAGGACAAATACGGACAGATCGCACCGGTCTATTCCATCTCTGCAGGGCTTGATTATCCGGGCGTAGGACCGGAGCACGCGTATCTGCACGATATCGGAAGAGCGGAATATGTTCCGGTGACGGACGATGAGGCGGTGAATGCTTTTGAATATCTGGCAAAGACGGAGGGCATTATCCCGGCAATCGAATCCGCCCATGCGGTGGCACACGCAATAAAATTAGCGCCTACAATGGGAAAAGACCAGATCATCGTCATCACGATCTCAGGAAGGGGCGACAAGGACTGCGCAGCGATCGCACGCTACAGAGGGGAGGATATCCATGAGTAATATCAGAAAAGCATTTGAAAACGGAAAAGCATTTATCCCATTTATCACCTGCGGGGATCCGGATCTTGCCACAACGGCGGCAGCAGTCCGGGCAGCGGCAGAGAACGGGGCGGATCTGATCGAGCTTGGAATCCCATTTTCCGATCCGACCGCGGAAGGACCGGTCATCCAGGGTGCGAACATCCGTGCGTTAAAAGGTGGCGTGACAACCGATAAAATCTTTGACTTTGTGCGGGAGCTGCGGAAGGATGTGCAGATTCCGATGGTGTTTATGACGTATGCAAACGTGGTCTTCTCTTACGATGCGGAGAAATTCATTTCCACCTGCAAAGAGATCGGCATCGACGGACTGATTCTGCCGGATGTGCCGTTTGAGGAAAAAGAAGAATTTTTATCGATCTGCCATCGGTATGAGGTCGACCTGATCTCGTTAATCGCGCCGACTTCCGAGAACCGGATCGCGATGATCGCGAAGGAGGCGGAGGGCTTCCTCTATATCGTATCGAGCCTCGGTGTCACTGGAACGCGGAGTGAGATCAAGACAGATCTCGCCTCAATCGTGAAGGTCGTAAGAGAAAATACGGATGTGCCGTGTGCGATCGGTTTCGGCATCTCCACACCGGAACAGGCGAAGAAGATGGCAGGGATCGCCGATGGCGCGATCGTCGGGTCTGCGATTATCAAGATCCTTGAGAAGTACGGGACAGAGGCTCCGAAGTATGTCGGGGAGTATGTGAAGGAGATGAAGGACGCGATCCGGTGAAAATAGAAGAAGTCGTTTGAGCTGGAGATTTGGTAAGAATAAGCCTAAATGATTCACGGCAGATTATATGCACGCATATACTGCCGTAAATAATTTAGGCTTATGGATACGGAATCAGTAAGAGGGGAGTGATTTTCCATTTCGCACGCAGGTAGTTTCTTCGCCTGGGATCAGCGTTACCATGTATCCGTTTTTTCCAAAATTAATGGCGACGACTTTGCCATCTTTTGTATGAAAAATCTGAAGCAGTACAGCTTTCGGATTCGGATTCTTTCCGAGAAATTCATCCGCTGTTTTTCCCCATGTAGCCCAGTTAGATCTGGTATTAAATAAATAACGGGCACTGCTCGGTTTGGCACTGTCCAGATAAATCAGTACCTGTTGTGCAATTTTTCTGCTGGATGTATTGGCTTCTACAGGGTCATTAGGGTTGGTTTGTAAAGCGCCCAAAGCCCCGTTTGTGATCCTTCCCAAGTTCGATATCCTTTTCCCATTAATTGTGGTTTTAAATTTACAGGATGCATCAAAACTTTCCGGATATAATGCATAGCACTCGGACATAGCTGCCTGAGAGGCTTTCCAGATGTCGGTTGCTTCTTCTATGAGAGCCTGTTTTTTTGCTCTGTTGATATATTCTATCAGTGAGGGAATGAGCAGGGAAGCGAGAATGGCGATAATTGTCAGAACAACAATCAATTCTACCAATGTAAATCCATGCTTATTATTTTTTCTTTTCCGGTTCATGTGTCTCCTTCGATAATATCCGTTAAAATACTCGTTTCCGTTCTGTGAAAACAGGAGTTTTATTACAATATTATTCCTTATAAGCCAGTGCGTCAAGCAATTGATAAAAATTTAAAGGGAATTGGAGATACTGCGATCCGGAATTATGATAAATGGAAGGAATTCAGGGTACAGATGGATATTGATACAGCAGGCAATATAAATGGAGTGAAGATTGTGCACCTGGCGGATTTTCTGTTAAGAGGGGAATTATAATCGAAAAGGATTAGGAACGAGAGGGAAGAGTACTTTTGAAGGGAATAAAAATTCAAAAGCATTCTTTTTTGTTGCGTATTTTGCAAATCTCCTCTTGTAATAGTAATATGTATAGATTATAATGAAACTATAAAAATAGTTTCTTGCAGGAGTAACGTGATGAGAAAAATAAATAAAGAACAGGTTCAAAAAATAGATATTATATTGGAACCTATTTTACACATAATTTTTGCAACAGTAACATTAAGAAATTGCTGGTATGAAGATAGTTTGTTTGAAAATCATCCCGTTATGTTTGGAGTAGAAATAGGACTTTTTCTTTTGGAAGTGATATTTTGGCTTTGCTATAAGAAATTTCCGTGGATCAGACATCCGTTGTGGAAAAATAGAAAGATTCAGATCCTGTGTGTAATCATTCTAGTAATATATACACATTATGAAATAAAAGGAAAAGTACATTGGGAGTATCACGAAGCATATTTAAAAAATGAACAGCGAAAAATAGAAATGCAGGGAGAACCATAGTCAGGGATTGTTAAAGAGGGGAGAAAACCAGATGAAAAAATGGATATTTGTTCCAACAGTATTATTTTTTTGTATGATAACTTCGTTGAACGTAAATGTGCGGGCTGAAGGTAATTATTTTGACCAGATTGCAAGTGAATACAACTTGAAATTTGAAGGGGATACTGTATACATGGAAGAGGAAGAGGCATTATATTATCTGGAATTCAAGTTAGGAAAACCCGTAGAGGAAAGTGTAATTGATTTGTTTGGTCAGAGAGAGGGCAATAGCAGAGTATTTTTCACCCCGAGACAGATGGCATGGTTGTATTATGAAGCGATTCCAGATGATCAAAAGAAAAATTTCCTGAAAAAAGTAGAAAATCAGGCAATTGAAATTCAACAGAAAGACGATATGATTTTAATTTCTTACACAGGTAATTTTATTGAATGAAGACTGATGAAACAGGATGTAAAGAGAGAGTATGTTACATCCTGTTTTCACGTGTTGCATTTTGAAAATATATGAAATATAATCGGACTATCAGAATAGTTTTATATATAAGCAACAAAAAAACAGTATTAAAAATTAAGTGAATATTAATGTATGTGGGGATAAGTATATGGAGCTAAAAGAATTAACGACATCAGAAACTTTGGTAATGAAATGCATCTGGGAATCAGACCATGAGATGGCTCTTTCTGAAATAGTAGAAAAGACAAATGAAAAATTTGGAAAGGAATGGAAATCACAGACAGTATCTACATTTCTGGCAAAATTATGTCTGAAAAATTATATTAAAATGAAACGATCCGGGAGAACGATTACCTATGAGGTTCTTGTCAGAGAGGAAGAGTACAAGAGTGAGCAGGCGAGAGAATTTGTAGATTTCTGGAATGGTGGATCTTTAAAACAATTTATAACAGCATTTTATAAGGAGAAACCGGCGAGCAAGGAAGATTTAGCTGAGTTGAGGAAAATGATAGATGACATGGACGAATAAGCTTTTTAATATTTTGCTTTTAAATTCTCTTTCCGGCGGTATGATTTATGGAATTTGGCTGCTTGTAAAAAAATATTTATCAGCAAAGAAAAAAATAAAATATATTTATCCGTTACTTTGGGTTGTAATAGTAAGCTTTTGCTTTCCATTTATGTATTTATATTTGCAAATCTCAGTAATGATTCCGGGAGAACCGGGGTGGACGTCTGGAATTTTATTTGTCAGAACACCATCCATATATTGGACACAGTGTATAATAGGCGCTATATGGATTGTCGGAGTTCTGCTGGAAATATACCTTTATGTGAGAGAATATCGGAAGTTTTTAAAGATTTTGAAAGGAAATATCCCATGTCTGGAACTTGAGGAAAAGAAAAATAGAATTCAAAGGGAACTTGCCATAAAACAGAAAATAAAAATTTACCAAAATTATGCGGTCGATTCACCAATTGTAAAGGGGATTTTTGTAAAAAAAATTATTTTGCCAGTAAAAGAATATAATGACAGAGAAATAGAAACTATTTTATATCACGAGATGGTACATATCAGACAACATATTTTAGTCTTAAAACAAACGGGTGTGATATTAAAAATAGCCTATTGGTGTAATCCGATGATGAACCATTTGCTACGGAACATTGATCAATGGGGAGAGATAGCCTGTGACAGATTTGTATGTAATGAGACGAAATATGGATATACCATAAAAGAGTACTACAATGTTGCAGTAGATGAGTTAGAGCAGTCAGGTATCTGGATGCCGAAAATGGTGACAGGGTTTAAGAAAAAAAGTAATTTTAAAGAACGAATTATACAGTTGAGCCATTACAGGAAGGAAAACGATTTAAAAAGAGCCGGAGCCATTTTGTTAAGCATAGTTTTTTGTACAATCAGCGGAACCACAATCTATGCAGCAGGTGAGGGATTCAGGGCAGGATATGAAAAAGTTTTTGATGCTACGAAAGTTATGGTTGAAGTAGAGGAAGACAACACAATTGAATATGAGGAAGAGTTTCATGAGGAGAATTATTCTGTCATTTACCAAGAAGAGGAGGTGACGATGGAGGAGGACGATTCTTTTCCAACGATTTCGTTGCCAGAAGGGGCATTAAAAATACTGACGACCGTTCATGCTGAAACAGATGATCTTGTAATAATCAAGTTATTGATTGATCCAACGGATGAATATCTGCAATATGGAATTATTTCATCTGATGGGGACATGTATTATGTGTATGGAACAGGTGGATGTATCCATAATTTTTGGGTAGAAGAATCAGGCGATTATCAGATTTTTGTTGCAAATCAAAACGCGAGAGAAATTAGTGTAGAGGGAAAATTTAAAATTCTTTAAAAGTAATATTGCTTTATTTCCATGCTATTTGCGCTATAATGAAACAAAAAAGAAAGACGAGGATGATCACACATGAATTACTCAGAATGTATAGAAAAAGCGCGTGGAAAAGTCGGAAATTATTGCAAAGCCTGTCCGGAGTGCAATGGAAGGGCATGCAAAAACCAGATGCCGGGACCGGGGGCGAAGGGAATCGGGGATACCGCGATCCGGAACTATGACAAATGGAAGGAGATCCGGGTACAGATGGATACGCTGGTGGAAAAGTGTCCGATCGATACATCCCTGTCTCTGTTTGGAAAGGACTTCAAGTATCCGTTCTTTGCAGGACCGGTTGGGGCGGTAAATCTGCATTATGGAGATTCATTAAATGATGTTTCTTACAATGACATTTTGGTGTCATCCTGTGCGGAATTCGGAATCGCTGCCTTTACCGGGGACGGGACGGACAGCAATGTCATGGTTGCTGCGACAAAAGCGATCAAAAAAGCAGGCGGTCTTGGAATCCCGACGGTAAAACCATGGAATATCGAGACGATCCGGGAGAAGATGGCACTTGTAAAAGACGCGGGAGCTTTTGCCGTGGCAATGGATATTGATGCAGCGGGACTACCGTTTCTGAAAAATCTGAATCCACCGGCGGGAAGCAAATCGGTGGAAGAGATGCGTGAGATCATTGACGCAGCAGGGGTTCCTTTTATCATCAAAGGAATCATGACGGTGAAAGGGGCATTAAAGGCGAAAGAGGCAGGAGCGTCTGCGATTGTGGTATCGAACCATGGCGGACGTGTCTTAGATCAGTGCCCGGCAACGGCTGAGGTTCTGGCAGAGATCGCAGATGCGGTGGATGGTTCCATGAAGATTTTCGTGGATGGCGGAATCCGCTCCGGTACAGACGTATTTAAGGCGCTCGCGCTCGGGGCAGATGCGGCGATCATAGCCCGCCCATTTGTAACGGCAGTGTACGGAGGCGGCAGAGAGGGCGTGGAGTCCTACGTGCAGAAAATCAGCAGCGAGCTTGCAGATACCATGGCGATGTGCGGTGTATCTTCCCTTTCAGAGATTACCAGAGACTGCATAAGAAGATAGAGAACGGGAAGCATATTTTTTACATTTTACAGAAAACGATATTAGGAGAGAAGCAGAGAATTCCTGAGATTTCCGACATGGACTGGTCGGTATTGATCGGAAGATGCTCTGCTTCTTTTATTTATGGCAATAGAATGTTCGCGGAGCGTGATAAGTCGGAATCCTATAACAAAAAGTCGAATTTGTGATACCAGATTTTAAAATCAAATTGCTATAATGAATCCCATAGTGGATTTTTTTGACAGATTGATTTCTAAGAGAAACAGGAACTCTGTGGGAGGGCAAAAAAGATGGATGAAAAGACAATGGCAGAACTGATGCGGACAAACTGGATCTGGACACCGGAGTGGAAGATAACAGACGATGAGAAGCCACAGATCGTATATTTCCGGAAGGAGTTTGTGGTTGCGGAGGGCAAAGTGCCGGAGACGAAGAAGATCCGCATCACGGCAGATTCGAGATATAAGCTGTATCTCAATGGCAGCTTCGTGCAGGAGGGACCGCAGAAGGCGATGAGCTTAAGGGAGTGGTTCGTGGACGAGGCTGAGGTGGCACCGTATTTAAGGGAAGGGCAGAATGTAGCAGCAGTGGAAGTGCTCCGCTACCCAGCGCCGAACTTCTCAAACAGTGCGCCGCGCACGAACGATTCGCTGTACCGGACAGAGATTGCGAACCTGTATGTAGAGGATGTGGAACAGGCAGGAGAGGAAGTGAAGCTGGCAGGAAAATCCGGCTGGAAATGCAGCATCAACAGAGGAGTACAGATCGTGGGGGAGGATGCACATCCGGCACCAATCCATATACAGGAGCTGGTACACGCTGGCGCAGAGTATGCCGGCTGGATGGAGGCAGGCTTCGATGACAGCGGCTGGGCAGATGCGGTGTCGAAAATGTTTTTTGACATACCGTCGACAGACGCACCGGGCTGCCTGATTCCAAGGACAATTCCACTCATGCGCTATGAGGACAGACAGTTTGAGAAGACCGTCTGCTTCAGAGATCCGGACAGTATCCGGACAAGCGTAAACGAAATAATGAAAATGCAGGCGCTTGGGGCTGGAATGTCGATGGAGGCGGCAACGGCAGCAGCCACGAAGGAGATCGGAACGATTGCTGTTTTGGATGGACAGGAGGAGCAGCTTGAAAAATGGAATGGCATGCTCGCCGGGAAGAGCGGTGTGACGATTCCGGCACATACGACGCAGATTGTGGAGATCTCTGCCGGAGCAGAAGAAAACGGATATCTGCTCTACGCATTTGCAGGAGGAAAGGGAGCGGAAATCGCAACGCTTTGTTCGGAATGTTACGCCTATCCGCCGGAGGAAGAGGAGAATGCGAACCCGTATGAAGTAAAGCAGCCGGTCAAAGGGGACAGGACCGATTATAAGAACGGAAAACTGTTCGGACATACCTCCCGCTATCAGGTCGCAGGATACGGAACCGCAGAGAGACCGGAGCAGTACGAACCATACTGGTTCCGCACGTTCCGTTTTATCCAGCTGCGCATCACAACCGGGGAGGAACCGCTCACTGTGTTAAGCTTCTGTTACCGGGCATGTGGCTATCCACTGGATGTGAAGACAAGTGTGCAGACCTCGGATCCTTATATGGCATCGATCTGGAAGATCAGCGAGAGAACGTTAAAACGCTGCATGCAGGAAACTTATTTCGACTGTCCGTTCTATGAACAGCTGCAATATGCGATGGATGGACGTTCGGAGATTCTGTATACGTATGCGACCAGCGCAGATGACAGGCTGGCAAGGCAGGCGATGGAGGCATTCCGTCTGTCACAGAGACCGGATGGTATGACGAATTCGGATGCACCGACGGTGAAGGCGAACCCGATCGTATCATTTTCCATTTATTATATTCTGATGGTACATGATCATATGATGTATTTCGGAGATCAGAAGCTTGTGAAGAAGTATCTGCCGAGCGTAGACTCTGTGCTGAATTTCTTCGACAGCCATCTGGCTGAGACGGGTCTGGTCGGACATACGGGAGGTCCGATCATGAGAGACCGCTACTGGTCGTTCATCGACTGGTCCACCAAATGGGGAAATAACGGCGGTGTCCCGGATGCGGTCAACCAGAAGACGAGAAGCCTGACAGCGGAGAGCCTTTTATATATTTACGGTTTGCAGAAAGCGGCAGAGCTGGCGGAATATACCGGAAGAAAAGATACTGCCGAGGAGTACCGGGAGCGTGCGAGAAAGGTTGCTGAGGCAGTGCAGAGGGAATGCTTTGGTACATATACAGATCAAAATGGTAAAGCATACAGACTGCTTCAGGATGGTCCGGGAGTGGATGAATATTCTGTCCATGCACAGGTATTCGGAATTCTGGCAGGCGTTGTCACTCCGGCGGAGGGCAAAGAAATGCTGCATGCGACGGTCGGCAATCCGGAGCTCGCACAGGCATCCGTTTCCTTCATGTTCTACCTGTTCCGCGCGATGGAGACCGCGGGCTGCTACGAGGAGACCGATACGCAGTGGAACAGATGGCGCGAGATGGTGGACAAACATCTAACTACGTGCGTAGAGAACGATACAGATGAGAGAAGCGACTGCCATGCGTGGGCATCCCTGGCACTGTATGAGCTTCCGTCCGTTGTGCTTGGCGTAAGGCCGGTGAAGCCGGGATTTGCACAGGTGCACATTGAACCGCAGATGGGCGCATTCACGCAGGCATCCGGAGAGGTTATCACCCCGAAGGGGATGGTGCATGTCGAATGGAAGAAGCGGGAAGACGGAATCTGTGAGATGAGCTATACTGTGCCGGATGGTATCGAGGCCGTATAGTGTCAGATGGCGGTAGTCCGGAAGTTGTGACGGAAACAGTGAGATAGCAGGAGGAGACGAAATTGTATACAAGACAGACGACACTTGGGGAATTATTTGAAATCGAAAGCGTAAAACATTTTTTAGCGCAGGCAGCACCGCAGATGGTGAGCGGACCGGCGAAGGACTATATGACACCGCTGACGTTAGATCAGCTTCTCACCATGCAGGCGGATGCAGAACCGCTTGTGCAGGCGATTCTGGATGTGGCGAATGGAAAAGGAACGGATTTTGAGCCGGTTGATCCGAAGATGCAGAAGCCGAAGCTGAAAAAAGGACCGTTCCCGGTCTATGCAGTGGACGAAGTGGATGGAAAAATGTATATGATTAACCGCAATTTCGGTGGATGCATTGCTTTGCAGTTCAGCAAGACGATCAACGAAAAAATTGCAGGTACGATCACTTATAAGGGAAAAACGTGCCACTATTCGTTTGCCACGATGGAGCTGATGGGGAATCTCCAGTTCCTCGGTGTCTTTGTCCGCGATATCGCGACAGAGTATGAGAAGGAATATACGCTTCATTTTGAAGGCTTCACGGATACAGATGGAAATGTGATGGATCCGGAAGATTTTACGTTTACGACAGCGCCGAAGGGACAGGCAGATCCGGCATATGCCGGGCATGATGCGGTGGCACTTAAGGCGGCAGAGGAAGGTATGGTTCTTCTGAAGAATGAAGACAATCTGCTTCCGCTTGCAGAGGATGCACACATTGCCCTGTTCGGGGCACAGAATTTCCGAATTGAGGCGGTAGGAGCCGGAAAGATCAATCCGAGATATGTGGTTCGCCTTGGTCAGGCAGTGGAGGAAAGTTCTTTTGTTGTGGATGAAAAGGCGGAGACCGCAATTCTTGTAATCTCCCGTGCATCCGGTGAAAACTATGACAACGGTGCATTCCGCGGGGAATATTACCTGACGGAGGAAGAGGAGCAGCAGATCGCTTCCCTGAAAGAAAATTATAAAAGTATTATTGCGGTTATCAACTCCGGCTATCCGATGGATGTCCGCTGGACGAAGGATCCGCAGGTGAAGGCGGCGATCTGGACCGGATTTTCCGGAATGCTCGGTGGAAGGGCACTGGTGAACCTTTTAAATGGAACTGTCAATCCATCCGGACATCTGACCGATACCTGGGCGAATGATTACTATGATATTCCGGCCAGCAGGAACTTTTTCATGCCGGATTCCCCGGAGGGAGCGCTGGATGCCGATCACGATGTGTGGGTGAACACCGTTTATGAGGAAGATATTTATGTTGGATACCGCTATTTCGAGACGTTCGGAAAAGAGGTAGCTTATCCGTTTGGCTGGGGACTTTCCTATACAACATTTGAGGTGGAAGGAAAGATGACGGACGACCATACCGTGAAAGCAAACGTTACCAACACCGGAGACCGCGCCGGAAGAGAGGTTGTACAGGTCTATGTGAAAATTCCGGATGGCAAGCTGGAGCAGCCGGAGCGGAGACTGGTCGCATTTGCCAAGACGAAGGAGCTTGCACCGGGGGAGAGCGTGACGTTAGAGCTTGAGATCCCGGAGAAGAACCTGATATCTTTTGACGAGGAGACTTCTTCCTACATCATGGAGGCAGGGGAATACTGTTTTTATATTGGAACCAATGTAAAAGAAGTGAAGGAAGCCGGAAAGAGGACAGTTGCGAAGCAGCTTGTATACAGGGTTTCCAAAGATTATATGAAGCCGCCGGTTGCATTTATAAGACTTTCCAAGAAGGACCCTTCCACCTATCCGAAGGGAAGCTTAAGCGGAATCGCAGAAGGGGCACACGGACTTACTTATAAAGGAGAGCGGATGTCTATCCCTGACAGGGAGGAGCTTGACGATCCGGAAGTGGACAGCTGGACCGTAGAAGAGCTTGCAAGATTTTCCGTGTGCGCAAGCTCCGGCTGGGGTATGCAGGATGTCGGTGTGGCAGGACGTGTATACAGACTGGAAGGAAGAGATATCCCTTATTATGCGGTTGCAGATGGTAATAACGGCGTGAACATTAATAAACCAAATATCGGTATGCCGACAAGTTCCCTTGTATGCTCCACCTGGGATCCGGAAGTCGCATATGAAGTGGGAAGCGTGATCGCGGAGGAGGCAAAGGAGAACAATGTGCAGATGATCCTCGCACCAGCGATGAACATTCACCGCAACCCGCTCTGTGGCAGACAGCCGGAATATTTTTCCGAGGATCCGCTTCTTGCCGGAATCATGGCAGGAAACCAGAGCAAAGGTCTTGAGGATCAGGGTATAGCCTGCAGCGTGAAGCATGTGTGCTGCAACGGCTCGGAGGCGACCAGAAAGAGAAACCACAGCATCGTATCCCAGAGAGCGCTCCGCGAGATTTATCTGCGTGCTTTTGAGGAGGCATTTGAAGTCCACAAACCGCTTTCCATTATGACGGCTTACAATGCGTGCAACGGTGTCTTCACGTCCGCAGACGAGGAGCTGATCCAGGGCATTTTCCGCGGGGAGTTCGGCTTCGAGGGCTTCGTGATGACCGACTGGAACAGTTATGACACAGCCGATGTCGCAGAGGAGATCCAGGCAGGAAACTGCTGGCTGACACCGGGAAGTACGGATATGGCTTATGTGCAGCCGATTCTTGACGGTGTGAAGAACGGAACCGTGCAGGAGTCAAGGCTGCGGCAGAATGCGAAGTATATGCACAGAGTTGTGAAGATGGCGGAGAGAGAATGTTTATGTCTTGCAAAAAGTGAAGAAAGGTACAAAACATCACATAAAACTTGGAAGAAAAGCACAAAATTAGGGCAGCAAACATTGAAGAAAAATGATTCAGGCATTAGAATAGGTTTATCAGATATTTAACACACGGGAGATCAGATATGTATTATGTACCAGATGGCACAGAAATGTGCGGATATTATGAATGTAAGGATTGCGGCAGCAGATTTCTGGATGTGAAAATCGGACCGCAGATCGTCTGCCCATATTGCGGGGAGGAGCCTGACATGGAGATCGGACCAGATGAGGAAATGCCGAAAGTGACAGAGGCGGCAAAGCTGATCCAGGTTGTCCGCGGGGCAGAAGAGGTCGAAAAGATGGACACGCTGCTGTCGTTGGCTGTGACAGGCGGGGACTTTTCGTGGATCTGAGAGGGCTTCTGGAAGGGGAGCTACAGGTAGAAAACCCTTCTGATTTTATGAAATTGAAGAAAGGCACAAAATAAGGATAACAAAAATGAATGTAAAATATGCAACAGCAGAAGATATTGCGGCACTTGCAGCAGTTGAGGCAGAATGCTTTCCACCTGCAGAAGCAGCAACGGAAAAGGAATTTATTGAGAGGGTCCGGTATTATGGAAACCACTTTTGGCTGATGTATGAGGAGGAAAAGCTGATTGCATTTGTGGATGGTTTTGTGACGGATGAGCCGGATCTGACAGATGAAATGTATGAGCATGCAGCCATGCACAATGAAAATGGTGCATGGCAGATGATTTTTGGCGTCAATACAATTCCGGACTACCGCAGGCACGGGTATGCCGGAGAACTGATACTCCGTGCAATCGAAGATGCAAGGAAACAGGGGCGCAAAGGACTTGTGCTGACCTGCAAGGAAAAGCTGATTCCCTATTATGCGAAGTTCGGCTTTTCGGATGAGGGTGTTTCTGAGAAATCAACGCATGGGAATGTCGTGTGGCATCAGATGCGTCTGACTTTTTTATAAAATACTTTATTTTATTCACAAAATTTTCCCATAAAAATACCGGCCGCCAACGATCATCTTCCAATGACTCCTGGGACCGGTGTATCTTACGCTATTCTTTTGCAGAGAATGTTATTCTCCAGTCATCATGAACTGGATCAGTCTCTTTGTGTCTTCCGGCTCATATGCGATTACTTCAAGTTCCGGAATCTCTCTGTTTTCAAAAACACTTGCCAAAGATACAAACTGTGACAGTTTGGATTTCAGATT